>CAZHBJ010000123.1:0-10524 GCA_964530445.1 uncultured Ignavibacteriaceae bacterium | reverse complement strand
AGGACCTATACTATCGGGTCCGACTCCATCAACTTTATAATAAAGTGTTGCCGATTGAATCCCAGTAGCATCAAAAATTTGTGCGTTTACAGTATCAGTAGTTTGTACACCCTTATAAAATAATGGACTTACGGTTGAAATAAAAGGGGCTGTACTATCGCTATTTAAACCTATTATTTTAAAATTATCTATATACATTCCCGTATAATTAATATTTGCGTCGCTTTTTAAACGGAATCTTATTAGAACGTTTGAGTAACCTGCAAAGCTTCCTATATCATATTTAAATAAAGTCCATGTATTTAGATAACCGTTGTAAGAATCTAACTTATACCATGTATTTCCGCCGTCTATTGAAATTTCCAGGTAGCCGTAATCAAAACCCTCTTCTAATTGATATTGTCCGTAAAATTCAATTTCGGCACCTTTATAAGATGATAGGTTGATACCGCTACTTAATGTTGCCGATATATCTTGGTTATTCCGGTAATTGCCATTTGTTGCGGTAGATAGTGAATGCGATGAAGAATATGATAAACTAGTAACTAATCCCCAAGTGCCTTGTAAGGTCCAATTATTGGAACCGCTTTCAAAATTATCCGAGAAAACGGTCGTTTGAGAAAAAACATCTGATAAGCTAAACAATAATATTATTATAGTTAACTTAACAACTTTTGTTAAAAATTTTTTTGTGCTGGGTCTATTTAAAACTAGACTCCGAAAGTAATGGGGCGGGGCTGGTAATAACTTTTTCATATCTGCTATATTATACCTTCAATTAAAACGTAATTTAATTTTGCGTATTAAAAAATGCTACCTACATTTATTAATGAATACACTGGTCTTTCCAATTAAAGTGCCACTTTAAAATGATATGATAGAATGTCGGAAGTGAAAATAATTATTTCAAATATTAAAAGCAAATAAAAGATTTACATACAGTAAAAACTTATAAAAAACGTTAAACCAATTATTATATATGCGATTATATAAATTATTTCAAGTTATATTATTAGAAGAATAAATGGTAAAAATATTAATAACTCATATAAAATAGCTAATATTTTTAATGTTTTATTAACATTTATGTACAGTTCATACCTTTTATCAATTATTTCTCAAGTAGACTAAATTATGTTTTTAGTTAACAACTATAAAATATTGAATGTATTAATTTGTATTATAAATTTGAGATTCATCATTTTGAGACAACCTGCTATTTAAAAAGTTTTTAATTGTATTAAAATTAAAAGATATTCATCTGGTATGAAAATTGGTTTTACCTTGCAAGACGATTAAATATAATATAAACAAAGATTCGAGGGTTAAAGTGGAAGATTTTGGAAAAATAATTATAAAAGACATTGTTGTTGAGATTGTTAATTTATCCCGGGCGACATATAAAGAAGCCGGAGAGTTTAAGAAAATTTTAAACGAAGACTATGAAAGACGCTTTAGAAAATTAATCGTCGATATAAGACAATGCGAGTTTATTGATTCCACATTTTTAGGCGTTCTGGTTGTAGCACTGAAAAACATGGCCAAAATAGGCGGTGAAATCAGACTTGTTAAACCTGCCTCGGTTGTTCAAACTTTAATGGAAAAAGTTGGGACCTTAACGGTTTTCAATAATTACGATACACTTGAAGAGGCGGTTGAGAGTTTTAATTTTCATGAAACAGTGATTCATGATTAATTGAAATTATAAAAAAAATAATTGTACTTAATTTAGCGGTGGAGGATGTTAAGAAGCTGTTCTATAAAAATTAATAAATAAACTATTTCCCTAAGCTAAAATAACTTATCTCAAAAGCAATCCGGCGAAAGCCGGATTTTTTATTTTAAAGCAATTGAATATCATTATGCCGCCGCAGACGAAGCTCTAAATCTTCCGTCATACCGGTATATTTATATTCTTCTTGTGTTTGGATTACATAAACATAAAACCTCATACATTTAAAATAAAAAAACCAGAACTAAATGTTCAGGTTTTTTTTCTTGTAGCGGGGGCAATTTGCCGCAGCGGTCCGCCTCAGGCGAAGAACCTACAACCTTCTATTCCTTTTTCTTATTCAAAATATTTTTTATGAATTCTCTTCCTACCTCAGTTTTTAACCATTTTTCCCTTTTTAATGAATCCGTTTTATTATCAAATTTTACTTTATAAACTAACTTCCAGTTCGTACTTGGGAACAGTTAAATAATTCTAATTTTAAAGAAGGTAATTATTTTGCAGAAGCAGATAGCAAATTCAGAAAATAAAGAAAGACTTATTGAAGGAAACGTACCAGTACTTGTTGACTTAGGAATATACAGCGAAGACCCGGAAGAGGATGAAAGAATAAATGAAGAACTGAGAAAATTTCTTGAGCCAATTTGGCATAAAGTGCCGGGGTTTAGGGACTTGCTGAAGGATAATGAAGAATTAATAATTAAAAATGGGGATTAAAATGCGGGATGAGAATGTTGTATATGGGAGACGAAATCTATCAAGCTATAACTTTAAAATTGATTAAAAATTATCAAGTTATAGGTTGATTAAATGTTTTGATTTATCAAGCTATAGCTTTAAATTTGTAGTAAAAAATGGTGATTTATGAGCAGAGATAAACAAAAACTTATGATTGAACAACTTGACCGCCGGTTTAGTGAAATTCGATCAAATTCAAAAGCTTTGACAATTCCATCAAATGGCTGGATAAATACTCTTCGCAAGACTCTTAATATCTCGCTTAAACAGCTGGGTAAAAGGCTAAATGTCAGTTCACAAAATATCAATCAATTTGAACAGCGGGAAAAGGACGGTTCGATTTCCATACAGAAACTCAAAGAAGTAGCTGAAGCAATGGAAATGGATTTTCTTTATACATTCATTCCTAAAGCCGGTTCTTTAGAAGCAATGATTGAGAGACAAGCAAACAAGATTGCTAAAGACATTGTTATGCGAACGTCACATACTATGAAGCTGGAGGATCAGGAAAATTCTGAAGAGAGATTAAAAAAAGCCATTAAAGACAGAGCAGAAAAAATTAAAAACGAAATGCCTAAATATTTATGGGATTAGATCTTTATTATACAGACGGACAGACTCCCCTTGATGAGGACGAGAAAGAAGGATTGCTAATTCCTACAATTACAACTCGCGGTGAGTTAGACGAGTTTGAGCAGCTTGGAGTTGAAAAAGCAAATGAATGGCTTTTAACAAAGAAATTTAGTACAGATAATATATTAAGCGTAGAGTTTGTCCGGGATTTACATAGTCGAATGTTTTCAGAAATCTGGAAATGGGCGGGCGATTTCAGAAAATCCGAAAAAAATATAGGAGTTGATCCGGTCGTAATACCTATAGAGTTAAAAAATCTGCTTGATGATTGTAAATATTGGATCGATAATAAAGTTTTTGAGGAAGATGAAATTGCAGTTAGATTAAGTCACAGGATGGTTTGGATACATCCGTTTGCAAATGGTAACGGAAGGCATTCACGTTTAATGGCAGATGTGCTGGTAAATAAAGGATTTGGGAAACCTTATTTTACATGGGGCAGCAAGAATCTGGTAAAACAGGGTGAAGCAAGAACAAAATATTTGGAAGCATTAAGAGCTGCTGATAATAACGATTATAAACTTTTAATTGAATTTGCAAGATTATAAAAATGTCTTTACAATAAAAATTGAATCTCGATTGAAGAATGAATAATTAATAATGAAGAATTTATAATGGGGAAACAAAAAAAAGGGAAATATGGGAAGCCTATTTAAATTTAAGTGTTCAAAGTGTAATTATGAGGTTCTAACTTCCGGTAAAAAGGATTATGGGATGATGGCAGTAACAAAACCATATATATGCAATGACTGCAAAATAATTACAGATGTTACAATAGGTGAATTTGGAAAAGTGATAAGTAAAAACAAATTATCCGTAGATTCCTGATAGTTCAAAATTTGCTCTGTTAATACCTTAAGGAAAGACAACTAAGTCCTCCATCCAATTTTCTAAATTCGGAAACGTCAACTTCAATTGTACTGTAACCAAGATTATCAATTTTCATTTTCGTCTTATTAAATCCCTTCGGCACTAAAACTTTATCATTTATCCAAAGACTGTTTGCTGCATACTCTTCATTATCATCAACCAGAATTAAATTAAACTTTTGAAACTCGGATTTTCTGAAAAAGCTACTAGTAGTTAATAAATTGTTATTCTCAAGATATGATACTCCGGATTTAAGATGTAAAACATTTCCTAAAGTGACTGTTGAACCAGTATAACCGTATTTTTCTAAAATAGTTATTAATTGATTTGCTCCATTCTGATTTGTTCTCGCAGATAATCCGATAAAGAAATGTGTTCCGACCATCATAACATCCCCAGCCTCAAGTGTCCCAGGTGATTTAATATATTCCACATTCTGAGAGATATTTTTTATTGTCCGTTCCATTTCAACAATTTCACCTCTGCGGGAAGGAGCTCCTGGATTTGTAATTATAGCGCACTTTGGTGTTAGAAGGGCGGTATCTTCAACGAATGTGGAATCTGGGTAATTTTCATCAGCTTCCAATACAGTGACTTCAAGCCCACATTCCATAAGTGCTTCAACATACTTTTGATGATGAATTAAAGCTAGCTTATAATCTGGTAAGCCAAGGTTAGCACTCGTTAAACCCTTTACTAAATTCTTACATGGTTTTTTTACAATAGCCTTTAAAAACATTTAATAAATCTTCCTAATTAGATCCTAAATAAAATTAGTTAATATAATAATCAAAGATATGGAACAATTGCTATTCTGAAAAATACTTTCTTAAGTTGATGTTTTTTGGAGGTAAATATTTAGCCATATAATTTTTCTTAATTAATAAGTTAATGCCAAAATATTGGTTAGTGAGCTAATGTGGAATCCGGGATATTTAGTAATACTTGATTTTATAATTTTTAGTTAGATAACTGGCTGGGCAGGTATGGATACCTGTCAATCTAGTAGGATTAATACCAGTCCCCTAAAAATCATTTTATTAGTTTGAATTTATAAAAAGTGGTTGCAAATCCCCTCCCAAAATATAGTGGCTAATTATATATAATTAAACATTATGATATTTTAATTAAATGCTATAAAAACTTTGTAGCAAAATATAAATTTTCTAAATAGAAAAATTATAAAAGCAATCAAATTAATATTTAATTATTACATTTTATATTTTGGTTTAATGTATGCACGCAAGTTTTGTCCAGAATGGTTTAAAATAAAAATTGCGAAACCAATTAGATTTCGCAACTTTTTAGTAGCGGGGGCAGGACTTGAACCTACAACCTTCGGGTTATGAGCCCGACGAGCTACCAATTGCTCCACCCCGCGATGTAATATTTTTTAAGAACTTATTTTCTGTTTTTTTAATCGTAATCAAAATTCGGACTACAAATATACTTAACAATACTTGCCGAGTCAAATCGGGGGATTTTAATCTGTTAAATTATTGCAGCAGTAAATTTAGAGACTATTATCCGTCTATATTATTAAAGCTGGATATAACGCCGTCAATAACTTGAGAGCGGGCGTGAATTTCATTCAACTTTTGTATTATGCGAAGGATCCCTTTTCTTTTCTCTTCAATTGTATCTGTAATAAAGCTGCTTACTTCAGGTAAATTGCATTCGTCCTGCATACTTTCATAAAATCGAACTATAGCAGCTTCTTTTCGCAATGCTTCATTCAGCATGGAACATGTATTTTTACATGCATGCATACATTTAACTTCATTTTCCTTCACGGTTCACCTCACTTCTTAATGAGTGGTGTTATTGTTGAATAATTGTTTGTTCAAAATTTTTTGCTATCTCTTTACCGATCTCGAGCGCTTTCTCGTTCACAGGTATTAAATGATGATGACGCTCCGGCAGAACTTTTTTTAACGCTTTAATTATATTTTCAATTTTTACAATAGGTCTTTTCTCTAAAAACGCTCCTACTATAACCATATTGGCAACTTGTTTTTTATTCAGCTTTTGTGCTTCTTCATTGGCTGCAATTCCAAATACGTCAATATCGGTTCTTGTGGGCGGATTCAAAATAGTTGATTGTTCATATATTAATAATCCTCCCGGCTTTATACTTTCTTCGAATTTATCCAGAGAAGGCTGGTTCAACACAATTGCCGAATCGAATTTTGAAATTATCGGTGAACTTATTCTATTCGGGGAAACAATTACAATACAATTTGCGGTACCGCCCCTCATTTCAGGTCCATAAGACGGCATCCAGCTTATTTCTTTATTCTCTATCATTGCAGCATAGGCTATTATTTGTCCCATGGATAAAATACCTTGACCGCCAAAACCTGCAAAAATTATTTCGTGTTCTTTCTGCATTTTAATTCCTTTAAAAATTTACAATAAAGATTTCAATAATCTCCCGGATTTAATTTTATTCCGGATTATATTATTTATCTTTCGGTACTTTCAAATCGCCAAGCGGATATAAAGGAAACATATTTTCCGCAAGCCATTGGTTGCTTTCCACCGGAGTCATTTTCCAGCCTGAAGGGCAATTTGAAACGACTTCTATGAATGAAGTGCCTTTATTTAATTTCTGATATTCTAAAGACTTAGTAATTGCTTTCTTTAATTTTCTAACTGCAATTGCAGTGTGAACCGACTGTCTTGTAACATAATAAGCTCCCGGAAGTTGAGCAATCAGGTCGGTTATTTTCAACGGATAACCCATCAGATCATGCTGTCTTCCATAAGGGCTTGTCGAAGTAACTTGTTCCAGCAAAGTTGTCGGAGCCATCTGTCCTCCGGTCATACCATAAATTGCGTTATTAATAAATATCATTAAGATATTTTCGCCTCTGTTTACGGTATGAATTGTTTCTGCAGTCCCGATTGCAGCTAGATCACCGTCGCCTTGATACGAGAAAACATATTTTTCCGGCAGTATACGTTTAATACCGGTAGCAACGGCACTTGCTCTGCCGTGGGCAGCTTCCTGCATGTCGATATCCATATAATGATAAGCAAATACCGAACACCCTACAGGAGCAACGCCAATCGTTTCTTCCTGAATACCTAATTCTTCAACAACTTCCATTAAAACTCGATGTACAACACTGTGGCCGCACCCCGGGCAATAATGGAAAGGGGTATCAGTTAAAGTTGCAGGTTTTTTATAAACAACATCAAAGCCGTTTGTAGTTATTACATTTTCCATTTAAAACCTCTTAATCTTGACTAATACTTATTTTTTCAATTATGGATTCCAGCTCAGTAACAACATCTTCGGGAGAAGGAATCATTCCGCCCATTCTTCCTTTAAAGAATACCGGACGTTTTCCATTAACAGCTAAGGTAACATCTTCAACCATCTGCCCGGCATTCATTTCAACTGTTAAGAAGAAATTTACTTTTTCGGCAAATGCTGAAATTACCTTTTTAGGAAATGGGTATAAAGTAATCGGTCTGATTAATCCGACTTTGATGCCTTTTTCTCTGCCAAGATCGACAGCTTTCTGGCATACTCTTGCCGACAATCCGAAAGCAACTAATGCGATATCCGCATCTTCCATATTAATTTCTTCGTACCTAACTTCATCTTGAATTCTGCTGTATTTTTCCTGAAGTTCGAAGTTTATTCCCTCCATTTTTTCAGGTTGAATATAAAGTGAAGTTATAATATTTCTTTCCCTGGAAGACGGCTTACCTACAGTTGCCCAATTATTTCCATGTTTCGGCAGACTGCCTTCTTCAGGCAGAACAACTTTTTCCATCATCTGGCCTAAAGCACCGTCGGCTAGTATCATTGCAGGATTTCTGTACTTTTCCGCTAAACGTATTGCGTCAAAAACAAAATCGGCCATTTCCTGCACGGAAGCAGGGGCTAAAACGATGAGATGGTAATCTCCATGTCCGCCGCCTTTTGTTGCCTGGAAGTAATCTCCCTGCGAAGGCTGAATTGTTCCGAGTCCCGGACCTCCCCGGTTTACATTAACAATTAAACAGGGTAATTGTGCGGAAGCAATATAAGAGATTCCTTCCTGCATTAAGCTTATACCCGGGCTTGAAGAAGAAGTCATTACCCTTCCACCGGCGCCGGCTGCACCGTAAATCATATTTATTGCTGCCAACTCGCTTTCCGCCTGTAAAAAAATACCATGACGTTTTGGCATCTCCCTGGTGAAATATTCTAATACTTCCGATTGGGGTGTAATAGGGTAACCGAAGTATGCATCAATATCGGCTCGAATAGCTGCTTCGGCTAAGGCTTCGTTGCCCTTCATTAGACGTGCTTCAGTCTTTCCATTGTTTTTTTGTTCCATATAATAAACCCATTTTTTTAATATAATCTATAAGATCATATATAAAGGAAAATGTTAATTATACTGCTTTCTTCATTGATGGTTTTGGCTCCCGGTAAACAGTAATTGCCACATCAGGGCAAACTAATGCACAATTAACACAGCCGGTACAGTTATCCTTTATCAATTCTACGTACCGATATCCGTTTATGTTAATTTTGCTTGATAGACCCAGACTTTCCTGAGGGCAAGCCGCTATGCAAAGCTCGCATCCTTTACATATGTTTTGCTCTATAAACACTGTTCCTTTAATCATAATTTTATTCTGATTATTTAATTATTTATACATTTGATTATGAAATGACAATATATATGCCAAAAGCTAAAAACCGGCTTTATCGGAGATTAAGATAATTTGCTTATCATTATTAAGAAGAGGCATGAAGTTTTTCTTCTTACTTCCGAGAAGCAGATAAAAACAGAGGATTATATTGGATTGGCTTTAATTATTTATAAAACAAACACTTAAGCTAAGTTAATGAAACTATTTCATTATATCTTTGCCTAGTGTAAAATATCTGTTATTTGTTGACTATTTTCCGAAGGATTTTATAGGATCCAATGATTAATAGAAAGTAATGATTTATATATATATTATTATTACAAAACATTTTTCCTTACAATCCATTCCGATCTAATTTAAGTATAGTCACAGATGACGTACTTTGCTAAAAGTTGTGCCGGTCTTTGTTGTAATTAAAATGCAAGTCAAGAGTAAAAAGATGTATATGCAGTGAGCAGATTAAATTCAATTGAATAGGGCGGCTTGGGTACCATAATTTTATTAGGATCTTTTAATAAAAATAAATTTATTTTCATAATTGTCTTTGAAGCGCCATAATTGGGGCTCTGATTGACATTAAAAAATTAACACAGCATATGTTGGCGCTTGTTTATAGAGAAATCGACTAAAATACCAAAATAGTCGAATATTTGTCAACAACCCGATTGTAGTTACCCGGTTCAATGGTTTATTGATATTCCATTTACTGCAGTATAGTTTTAAAGTGTAAATATATTTTATAACAAATTAAGAGGTCTAATTGAAGTCATTAACAAAAGTCTTAATAATTTTGGTCATGATTTTGCTGGTTGGGTTTACTTTGGTTACTAGTGAAGCTAATAATACAGTTGAACCAGTAAATAATTCAGAGATTACTTCTGTTAATAATGACGAAAATGTTGCAAGTAAATCTATTGTAAATTATATAGGAAAAGGAAATATGGTTGCATCATGGTATGGTCCCCGTTTTCACGGTAAATTAACCGCAAACGGCGAAATTTACAACCAATATGCCTTTACAGCTGCTAGCAAAAGCCTCAGGTTCGGCACTTTATTAAAAATAACAAACCCGAGGAATGATAAATCTGTTGTGGTAAGAATAAATGATAGAGGACCCTATATTAGGGGACGTCAACTGGATTTATCAAAAGGTGCAGCACTTGCATTAGGAATGATGAAAAGAGGAGTAATAAAGGTTCAAGTTGAACAGCTTAGTTTAAAAGGCGTAAACTCACCTGTTATTACTCTAAATTAGCAAATATATTAAGTACTTAAATATTATGGATTAGCCCGGTTATATGCCGGGCTTTTTTATTATATATCATATTTTAATATTATTTATGATTAAATTTAAATATTTAATTAAAACAATAAATATTATTCAAATTATTAGGGTATTATGAAACTTAACCTTGGCTGCGGTAAAGATATTAAAAAGGGCTATATAAATTTGGATATCGTTGATTATGGGGGCAATAAAATTCATGATATAAATAAATTTCCGTATCCGTTTGATGATAATTCCTTTGATGAGATTTATGCATCGCACGTATTGGAACATCTAGATAGTTTCCATAATACAATTACCGAATTATACCGCATACTTAAGCCCAACGGATTGCTTATTGTTTATGTCCCGTTCTTTTTAAATACTAAATATTTTGGTGAGCCAGATCACAAAATCCCGTTTTCTATAAGATCATTTGATAATTATGAATTTATAGATAATAGAAAACTCAAATTCTATGAAAAATGGAAACTTAATCATAGAACAAATTATGAAGGCAAGGCTCAATTTGAAGTGTTACAAAAGAGATTTATCACTTCACATTTTGCGCCTTTAAAATGGATGGATTTTATACTTAATATTGAACCTGTAATTTATGAGAGGT
>CAZHBJ010000122.1:0-10618 GCA_964530445.1 uncultured Ignavibacteriaceae bacterium | reverse complement strand
ATCACCTTTCTTAACCAACTCTTACAGATTTACTTTATCTTTTGCTTTTTATTCTTAGGATATTGTCCCAAGCTGTTGCATTTTCCTCTTTCGGAGAAAATTATCACCAACTGATCATCATTTTGATTTTGACAGGTTTTTCTTTTCAGCTTTATTAAATATAATAACAGAGGGGTTTATAAATTTGTAACCGATTTTTATAAGACTATAAATTTCAGGCCTTGCCAATTCAAAATTATCCGCATGAATCAAAACCAACTTCTGATCGCCTAGTTTTGTCGGCTTAACAATATCCTTTAATGAAGTCTGCACTTCATTCGAGTTCCCTTCATTAATATGAATGAAAGTACTTTCTTTGATCAATTTAATCTTTCTTTTAGTGAATTCCTGCTTGATATACGGATAAACCGCTGACTGATAAAGATTGGATGCGTCATCAATAACAAAGAAATCTGCATTGGGAAAGGCACCTATTATTGAACGTATTACAATATTTAGTCTTCTTTTTGAAAAGCTCTTATTTAATCTAAAATCCAGATCTTCAATATTATCATTTAAAAGAACCGAATATTTTTTCCTATTATTAAGTAAGCTGTCTTTTAAAGATAATGATAATTTTGAAGGCAACAGCAAAGCCGTAAATGTCTGCGGAAATTCAATCAACTTTCCGATATCAGAGCTTTTGAGTTTGTCAATATCGGATACCAATAGACCTATACTGCCGCAATTTCTGACTAAATCATCTTTATAAATAAACCGGGCGGTAAGCCTTAACTTATTATTTGAAAAAAGGCTTATTGAAGTTTTACCTCCAAGTTTTTCTTCGGTTGATTTTATATTAACATTAGTCCGGTAAAAAGCCGAATAAATCTCAGCTAAAATAACCGGGATCGGTAAATCTTTAGGCACACTAATTAAATAAGAATAACCGGGATGTTCTGATTTTTTTAAATTTATAATCCAATCCTTTTGCAAGCCGAAATCATTTACCGCATTTAAAAATTTGGTTTTAATTAGATTTGAATTTATACTTTCCAGTTTTTCCGGTTTCGGGATCTTATAAATTTTAGAAAGTATAATATTTGCAACAAGAGTTATTACTGCCAGTACGAATAAAAACTGAATTAACTTTTTCTTACGCGGCGAAACATTCATTAAAATAAAACCGGATTGCTTACTTATTATTTATTCTTAAAAACAGGTTTTCTCTTCTCAAGGAATGCGGTAGTTCCTTCTTTAAAATCTTCCGTTCCGCAGCACAAAGCAAAAAGACTTGCTTCATAAGCCTGGCCTTCTTTAGTAGTAACTTCTCCCGAAATATTTACAGCCTTTAATGCAAGCCTAACTGCATTGCCGGCTTTAGAAGCAATTTTATTAGCCATCTCGGTTGCTTTGGCAATTAATTCTTCTTTAGGAAAAACTCGATTAACAAGTCCTATCCTAAATGCTTCATTTGCATCTATCATATCGCCTGTTAAAATATATTCCATCGCCCTACCTGAATTTATTAACCCGGCTAATCTTTGGGTGCCGCCGTAACCCGGAATAATTCCGAGGTTGACTTCCGGCTGACCGAACCTTGCATTTTCGGAAGCAACACGAATATGACATGCCAATGCAAGCTCGCAGCCGCCGCCTAATGCAAAGCCGTTTACTGCGGCTATAACAGGCTTGTTCAAATTTTCTATCAAGTTAAATACTTCCTGCCCGTTTTCCGAAAAAGCTTTTGCGCTTATCGTATCAAGTTTATTTAACTCCGAAATATCGGCACCGGCAACAAAAGCCTTTTCTCCGCTGCCTGTTAAAATTACTACGGAAATATTTTCATTTTTATTTATTTCCGTAAATACATTTCTTAATTCGTCAATTGTTTTGGAATTAAGTGCATTTAATTTCTCAGGGCGATTTATTGTAACAACGGCAATTGATTCATTTATATTTAATAATAAATTTTGATACGGCATATTAACCTCGCTTATAAACTTATATATAATGGAAGCCTGACTCTAAGATCAACTGAAATAAATTGATTTGTTTTTACGTAATGATATGATGCCACAATTTCCAGCATGAACATTGAAAGCCCGGCGCCTGCAGTAAAACCCATCTTGGAAATATCCTCAAAGTAATTACTCTTTCCCGAAGCCGGTTTAAATTGATGAAGTTTATGAAAATATGTGTAATCAAAGGATGCTTCTATTATAGGCATAAATAATACTACATTCTCTACAAGAGGATGAAAATAATACCTAATTCCCACGCTTACTGGCAGTGCACTTGTCGAGTAATTGGAATAGTCGGAAATTTCATAAAACTGTTGCGAGCCCGGAAATTGATTAAATCCGATTTTACCGTAAAGAAAAACCGGCAGATAAGCATCATTGGTATAAGAAACTTCAACATTAAAACCGTATCCTAAGTCGGAAGAATTAGAAAAACTGCTAACCGGTAGCCGCGGACCAACTGCACATGCAATAAAAAATCCTTGTGCATGGTTTGATGAAAATCCCTGGGGAAATATATTAACAGTATTTATTAGGAATATGAGTATAATTATTTTCTTCATTGCTTAAAGAGTACTTCCGACTTGATTAATCAAAAATACAAAATAAAAATTTTCTTAAAAAATATATTTACACTTTTGATTTCTTTATATTGAAATTGCACAAATAGCCACAAACTATATTACAATTTTCTTCAAAAAATTTTACTTTTTCACTTCGGATTTTATTACGTCCGTGCCTATTCCGTATTTGTATACAAGCTTACCGCCGAGTTCACCGGTTTGGTAAACCAGGAATGCGCCTATTAAAGCAAGCAGAATAAATAAGTATTTTATCCTTCCCGTATATTTTTTTTTAAGCACTAAAAAAGTTCTATATACCAAAAGACCGGAAAAATACCACATCGTAAAATTAGCAAAGTCTTCATGATTACCTATTGCCTTCATAGAAATGTGCGCGCCTGCTTTACTTAGTTGTTTAGCTGCCTGCTGGGCCGAATTTCCTGTAAGTACCGCTGCAATAGCACCCAATACTCCGAGTAATAAAATTAAATGGGCAGCTTTGGAGAAAAAATCTTTTTTAAAAATAATTCCTATTAGTTCAAATAAAACATAAGCAAGAAAAAAGGCTATAGGGAAATGTACAATTTTTGGATGTAGATTAGCGAGAAA
This sequence comes from uncultured Ignavibacteriaceae bacterium, assembly GCA_964530445.1. Classification (GTDB taxonomy): domain Bacteria; phylum Bacteroidota; class Ignavibacteria; order Ignavibacteriales; family Ignavibacteriaceae; genus FEN-1297. Next base: position 7,443 of record CAZHBJ010000122.1, on the reverse strand, counting down.
ATCCATATTATTTCCTTTTATTGTAAAAATTGAACTTAGACAACATTATTTATCATAATTATCCGCATAAGACAGAACCGCCGTTAACATTTAAAATTTCCCCGTTTACATGTTTAGCCAAATCCGAAGCCAAAAATAAAACAGGTCCCGCTATATCTTCGGCTTCTGCAATTCTTTTAACAGGAATTTCATTTCTAATTTTTTCCTTATACTTTTTATCTGCAAACACATCTTCAGTCATATCCGTTACTACCCATCCCGGTGCAACACTATTAACTGTTATACCGAATTCACCTAACTCTGCAGCTAAAGATTTCGTAAACGAAATTACTCCTCCTTTGGATGCGGCATAATGTGAATAAAAAGGTTCGCCTCTTTGCCCGGCAGTTGAAGTAATATTTATAATTCTACCGAATTTGTTTTTTTTCATCGAAGGAATTACGGCTTTAGTAAACAAAAATGTGCCGGTAAGATTTATTGTAATTGTTTTATTCCATTCTTCCGGCTTCATTTCATCAATTTTTCCATACTCCCAAATCCCGGCATTGTTCACTAATACATTGATATCTTTAAAATCAGAAATTATTTTATTTACTTTTTCTTCTAATTTATTAATATCACTCAAATCAATTTTATAGGCTTTAATTTTGGTTTTGGAAGAAAATCTTTTTACTAAATCTCCGGCAATTTTTTCATTGGAGTTATAAGTAAATATAACTTCGGCGCCTGCTTCGGCAAATAATTTTACGCAAGCTGCGCCTATACCGCGGGAACCTCCGGTAATTAAAACAGTTTTGGATTCAAAATTCAGCATAATTAATATTTAACCTTAAATAAAAATAGACCCTTTGCAGGTACAGCTTCTCCGGCAGCTTCACGGTCTTTCAGTTTAATAATATCTTCCACAAAACCATTGTCATGATTGTTTTTTAAAGCCGTCAATAATGTGCCGGTAATTGTTCTTACCATACCGTGAAGAAATCTATCCGCTTCTACTTTAAAAATTATCATATCAGAAGTACATCTCCAGTGTGCTTCGTAAATATTGCAAATTTTATTCTTTGTTTCGGTGTTTTTCCTCGCAAAAGAAGAAAAATCTTTCATGCCAATTAGTGACCGGCTTAAATTGTTTAATATTTTACAATCTATTTTGTTATGATAGAAATAAGAATATCTGTATAAAAACGGAGATTTATATTTTGAAATAAAATATAAATAGCTTCTTTTTTTTGCATCGAATCTCGAATGAAATTCCGGATCGGCTTTTTCAATTTTTAAAATTGAAATGTCTTTGGGAAGTATAGCATTTATTGAATGCTTAAACTTATAAATGTCTAAATCCTTTGTGGTTTTAAAATTTGCAGTCTGTCCCAACGCATGAACCCCGGTATCCGTCCTCCCGGAACCAATTAAGTTTATTTTTTCTTTTAGAATTATCTCAACTGCATCCGTTATTTTTTGCTGGATTGTAATGCGGTCTGCCTGAATTTGCCAGCCGAAATAATTAGTACCGTCATATTGAATTAATAACCTATAATTAATCACATTAAACGAGGGATTTTAAATATTTAAATTTTGCATTAAAATTTAGTTAAAATTTAATAATTAAATTAAATTCTTTTTGTAATTTATATGTAATGATAAGATTTATTATTAAAAACAGGTTTTTAAATATTTTATATTGTCAATAATTTAATTTACAAGTTTTAATTTTAATTAGAATTTGAAAAATTATTTTCCATATTTTTAAACTTATAGTTAATAAATCAAACATTAATGAACCTTTTTTAATAAAAGATAAAACATGGGAATCAAAATTTTCTTCCGATAAAATCAGTTTAATTAAAAAGGAAAAATCACAGATGGCCGATTACGGTAAAAGCAAAATTCAGTTAGAGGCTAAAATTAAACGGCTTCAAGATAAAATTGCAAAGCTGGAACAAGTTATAAGTGAGAATAAGGGGAAGAAGACAAATACAAATGACGATAATTTTAAAAGCCTATATGAAAATGCAACTATTGGAATATATAGAACTACCTTAGACGGTAAGATTCTGATGGCTAACGATGCTCTGGTAAAGTTGCTGGGCTATTCTTCTTTTACAGAACTGCCTGATATACAAATGCATGATATTTACACCGATATGAATGAAAGGCTAAAGTTTATTGACAAAGCACTTAAAGAAGGAAAAGTTATAGGATTTGAAACCAACTTTAGAAAAAAAGACGGATCGGAAATAAGCGTAAGAATGAATTCGCGCCTTATACAAATAGACAACAAAAAAGAATATATAATCGAAGGTACTCTCGAAGACATAACGGAAAAGAAAGCAACTGAAAAACAATTAATAGCTTCAAAAGAAAAAGCCGAAGAAATGAACAGGCTTAAAGGAAATTTTCTTGCATCTATGAGTCATGAACTAAGGACTCCCCTGGTCGGAATTCTCGGTTTTGCAGAAATTTTTAAGAATGAATTGCAGGATACCGAACAATTAGAAATGGCGGAATCCATTTATTCTTCAGGCAGAAGACTAATGGAGACGTTAAATTCCATTTTGGATTATTCCCGTTTGGAAGCCAGAAAGGTTGATATTAATAAAAAACCGGTGAATGTCTCACATCTTGTAACTGATGCAGTGAGAAGCTTTTCAAATATTGCCGAAAAAAATGATTTGTACCTCAAGTTGAAAATTGTAGATGAAAGAACGTGTGCCGAACTTGATGCACATATATTTAATAAAATTATTTTTAATCTATTAAACAATGCAATAAAGTACACGGAACACGGTGGCGTTGTTGTTGAAGTAAGCAGTTCTACCGCAGACAAAAATCGTTATTCAATAATTAAAATAAAAGACAGCGGTATCGGTATACAGGAATCAAGGCAAAAAATAATATTTGAAGAATTCAGGCAAGCGAGCGAAGGTGTAAATAGGCAGTACGAAGGAAGCGGTTTGGGATTAACAATAACAAAAAGATTTACCGAACTTCAAGGTGGTCGGATCTACCTAGAAAGCAAAGTCGGAAAAGGCTCTACATTTATTCTTCAATTTCCCGAATGCAGAATAGAAGATGAACATATTAAGTCTCCGTTGCATCAGGAAAAAAACATAACCGGTTTTAATAATGAATATAATATTAAGGTTAAACTGCCAGATGTTTTATTGGTTGACGATGATCAGCTTACGATTGATTCGGCACAAATGGCTCTAAAAGATGTATGCAAAATAGAGCCTGCGGTAAACGGACATGAAGCTCTTGACAAGACTAATGGAAAAGTATTTGATGCCGTTTTAATGGATATAAACCTGGGAGCAGGTTTAAACGGATTGGAAGCTACCCGTGAAATAAGAAAAAACCCGTCCTATTCCGAAATTCCGATAGTAGCTTTAACTGCATATGCATTGGACGGAGATAAAGAAAGATTTCTTCAGGGAGGCTGTACTCATTATTTATCAAAGCCTTTTGATAAAGAAAGCTTAATAAATTTAATGAACATTATTTTGCATTAATGAATTAAAATTTATTGTTTGTATATTCGATACAAAAACATATTTATAGTAAATATTAATGCAGCTTTAAAAGAATGATTCGGGTAATATGGCGAGTAGGGAAAAAATAATAACCGGTAAAAAAGACAGCTTTAAAAAGCTTGAATTAAAGAGTACCGAATATGAGCTAAGTGCTCTTTTGGCAACAGTAAAGGGAGACGCTGTCGTTTTGAGTAGAAAAGGTAGTTATTTAAAAATCCTAAAAACGAAAAATTTTAAAAACTTAAACAAGTCTAAAAATTTAAAACCTGCAGACTCCGTATTTGATAGATATCCTCCAAAGCAGGCGAATATCATTTTAAATAAAATTGAGAAATCTCTTCAAACAAAAAAGGCTGTACAATTTAGTTTTACATACGAGCTAAACAATAAAAGATATTCATTCGATTCTGTTATATCGCCCATAAAAAACGACCGTGTACTTTTTATAACAAAAGATACAACAAAACAAAAACATATCGAACAAATCGACAGTAAATCCAAAAAGCTTTTTAGAACAATCTGGGAAATGTCCGGTGACGGAATGAGGCTTACAAACGGCAGCGGGGAAATGATAATGGTTAATGACGCTTTTGCCAAAATGGTTAAAATGAAAAAAGAAGAACTTGAAGGAAAGCCGCTTTCTGTTATTTACGGAGGTAAGAGAAGTCAGAATATAATAAAAAAACATATCGAGAGATTTAAAAACAAAACTCTTCTTCCATATCTTGAAAATGAATTTACATTATGGAACGGAGAAAATATTTATTTCGGTGTTTCAAATTCATTTTTTAAATTTGAAAATAAAGTTCCTTACGCCCTCGGAATTTTTAGAAATATAACCGAACGCAAACAAAACGAAAAACAAATACTTTTATTAGCACAATCATTAAAAAATATAAGTGAGTGCATAACAATAACGGATATTAGCGGTAAATTAATTTTTGTGAATGATGCATTTGAAAAAATATACGGTTACTGCCGCGAAGAAGTGCTGGGGAAAAAAATTAATATTATCCAGGCGGTTAAAGGAAATGATAAACTACTTGAACATATCCATAGCTCTACGGTAAAAAAGGGCTGGCAGGGTGAATTGGTAAATAAACGGAAAGACGGCTCTGAAATTATCATACTATTATCAACTTCTCCAATTTACGACAACAATAAAAATCCTATTGGATTAATAGGAGTTGCTACCGACATTACGGAACGAAAAAAAGCCGAACAAGAACTTAAATCAACACTTTCCCTTTTAAGTGCAACGTTGGAATCAACCGCAGACGGACTTCTTGTTGTAGACAAAAACAGATCAATAACCGGGTTTAACAAAAAATTCATTGATATTTGGAATTTACCGAAAAATCTAGTTGAAGAAAAAGATGATAAAACGCTTTTGGCATTTGTCATTAAGCAGCTTAAAGACCCGGAAGCATTTCTGCAGCAGGTTAATTATTTATATAGCCGTCCTGAAGTTGAAAGTATTGATCTGCTGGAATTCAAAGACGGCAGGTTTTTCGAAAGGTATTCAATCCCACAAAGGCTGAATGATACAATTGTCGGAAGAGTTTGGAGCTTTCGTGACGTTACATGGGAGAAAAAATCCGAAGAAGCGTTAATAGAAAGCGAAAAGCGTTTCCGGATCTTGTTTGAAGATTCTGCTGAAGCTATATGTATAATGACGGATAAATTTGAAGAATGCAACGAACAGTTATGTAACCTATTAGAGTGCTCGAGGGAGGATATTATAAATCATTCTCCCTGGGAATTTTCACCGGCAACACAACCTAACGGCAGAGATTCGAAACAATCGGCTTTAGAAAAGATTAATGCTGCCTTGGAGGATAAACCTCAATATTTTTACTGGCAGCACAAAAGCATAAAAGGTAAATTGATCGATGCTGAAGTTTCATTAAACGGCTTTGTATTGGGGGGTAAAAAATTAGTACAGGCTACGATTCATGATATAACCGAAAGAAAAAAATTTGAAAAAATTCAAACAGCTTTATACAAAATTTCCGAGGCAGTTAATACAACCAAAGATATGCAGACTTTGTTTTCGGAAATACATCTTGTAATTAAAGGCTTGATGTCTGCAGAAAATTTTTACATAGCATTATATAACGACAAAACGGATTTACTCTCATTTCCTTATTTTGTTGATGAAGTTGATACTCCGCCCTCGCCCAGAAAATTAAGCAAAGGATTAACGGATTACGTATTGCGCACGGGACGTGATGTAATAATTAGAGAAAAGGAAGAAATTGAACTTAAAAAAGAAAATGAAATAGAATTGGTAGGTTCGTATTCCCCGGTTTGGGTAGGAGTTCCGCTCAAGCTTGAGGGAAAAACCTTCGGAGTTATGGTTGTTCAGGATTATAATAACGAATACGCATATACGGAAATCGAAAAGCAAATACTTGTTTTCGTATCCGAACAAATTGCATTAGCCATAAATAGAAAAAGGACTTCCGAAGAATTAATAAATTATACCAAACGTTTGAAAGAAAGCAAAGACTTACTGGAAAAGAGAGCTTCTCAATTAGCAATGCTTAATAAACAATTAGCAGAATCCGAGAAAAAGTTAAAAGAATTAAATGCAAGCAAAGATAAACTTTTTTCTATTATTGCCCATGATATAAAAGGACCTTTCCAACCTCTGCTCGGAATATCGGAAATTCTTGTAGAGGAAAAAAATTCTTTAAAAGAAGAAGATAAGGACAGGTTTATTCGGGAAATTCACGAATTGCTAAAAAAACAATTCAAATTAGTAGATAATATACTTGACTGGGCAAGGGTACAAACAGGAAAACAGCAGTTTAAGCCTGTAAAAATTAATTCTTTTGAAAAAGTAAACGAAGTAATAAACGTACTTAATGCTAATGCAGCAAATAAAAATATTTCCATCTCAAATAATGTTGAGAATAATACATTTGTTTTTGCCGATTCTTATATGCTTCATTCTATATTACAAAACTTAATTTCCAACGCTATAAAGTTCACAAACCAGGACGGAAATATTACAATTTCATCTTGCTCAAAAAACGGCTGTTACGAAATAATAGTTGCGGATAACGGAGTAGGAATTAATGATGAAGATTTAGAAAAGATTTTTAGAATCGATACCCAGCATACAACACCCGGAACTGAAAATGAAAAAGGAACAGGCCTGGGATTAATAATCTGTAAAGAAATGCTTGAAAAGAATAACGGAGAAATCCGCGTCGAAAGCAAATTGGGGATCGGAAGTAAGTTTATTTTCACGCTTCCCAAATCCAATTAAAATCAGAAATATAAAATTTATTTAATATAAACAGTTTTTATATTTACAAATTCCTTTATCCCGAAAGGAGATAACTCCCTTCCGTATCCGGATTCTTTAATTCCGCCGAAAGGCAGCCTCGGATCGGATTTGACAAACTCATTTACAAAGCAGGCTCCGGCCTGTAATTCCTCTCTTGCAATTCTCTCTCCTTTTTCCATATCGGAAGTAAAAACAGCGGCGCCTAAACCGAAATTAGTATCGTTGGCAATTTTAATCCCTTCTTTTTCATCTTTTACTTTTATTAAAGCTGCCACAGGTCCGAAAAGTTCTTCATCGAATGCCGGCATACCGCTTACAACTCCGGAAAGAACGGTGGGCGGATAATATGCCCCGTCTATATTAGGGATTTTGCCGCCTAATAAAAGCTTAGCTCCTTTTTCAACACTTTTAGTTACCTGTAAATGCAGTTCATCTCTTAGATCGTTTCTTGCCTGTGGACCCAAATAATTATTTTCATCAAAAGGATCACCCATTTTCTTTTCGCTCATCTTTTCTACAAATAGCTTTTCAAACTTATCATATATTGAATCAACTACAATAAACCGTTTTGCAGCAATACAGCTTTGACCTCCGTTAATTAATCTAGAAGTT
>CAZHBJ010000121.1:0-10668 GCA_964530445.1 uncultured Ignavibacteriaceae bacterium | reverse complement strand
ACATTTAGCCGGCGATTATTTTGTAATTTATGTTTGACCGAATTTGAAATAAAGAAAGTATCTTTATTAGTATTCTATATCAACAAGAAATCGTAAGTATATCAGTGAGAATCTGAAAATAATTATTCGGGCTCTAAATTGAGTTTTTATCAGAAGAGAAATTACCCGGTTTAACCGTTATTTAAATTGAATATCTTTTATAAATATATTATAAAATTCCGCTTACTTAATATTCAATTTTAAATAAGAATTCTATTTTGAGCACGGGAATAATATCCCGGTTTGATAAGTACACCCTTTTATTTATTATACCTTAAATTAACATACTTTTTAAAATTACAATCTTTTATTTTATTAAATAAAAAGTGATAATTGAAAGCATATTAAATTAGCTGGAAAAAATTATAGTTATAATTTTATAATTAAAAGTTATAAAATCAACTTTAAAATATAATTTTGATTATTTTAAATTGGCGATTAGCAATATCCGGCAAAACATTTAATCTAAACCTTTTCCATTTTTAATAAGCAATAAAATTATTTCTTGAATAAAATAAATATTCAATCTAATTCTCCGGTGCAACATCTTGTCCTTTAGTTCCTAAAGCTTCCAATTCTTCCAATTTCTTTTTACCGTATGCCAATTTGGTTATAACTATAAAAAGTACCGGCACAATAAAAATTGCAAGCCCGGTAGCGGCAAGCATTCCGCCTATTACAGTCCAGCCTATTGTTTGTCTTGCTTGTGCGCCTGCGCCGGCTGCAAAGGCTAGGGGAGAAACACCGAGAATGAAAGCTAAAGAAGTCATAAGAATAGGACGAAGACGCAGCCTAACAGCTGCCAAAACAGCTTGAAGAAGCTGCATGCCGTGATCTAAACGCTCTTTTGCAAATTCTACAATTAATATTGCATTTTTTGCAGCCAAACCTATTAAAGCAACCAGACCTATTTGTGCATACACATTATCACTTAAATGAGGCTGTAATATCAATACAACTATAGCACCGAAAGCGGCTATAGGCACAGCAAATAAAACTGCAAAAGGAACAGACCAGCTTTCGTACAATGCAGATAAGAATAAAAATACGAACAGCAATGATAAACCGAAGATTGCGAATGTACTGCTGCCTGCATTAATTTCTTCCCTTGATAAACCTGAAAAATCATAACCGTAACCGGAGGGCAGTACCTGTGCAGCAACCTGACGCAAAGCCTGTATTGCCTGACCGCTGCTGTAACCCGGCGCAGCGCCACCGTTTACCAACGCAGCACGAAACATATTAAAATGTGAAATTACGGAAGCCGTTTGAGTAACCTTATAGCTTATCAATGTGCTTAAAGGTATCATTTGCCCTGAAGAATTTCTTACATAATATTTAGAAATATCATGAATGGAACCTCTATAGCTGGTATCTGCCTGAGCTATTACATGGAAATCTCTACCGTATATGGTAAAATCATTTACATAGCTGCTGCCTAAAAATGTTTGGATAGTACCATAAACGTCAGCTATATTTATACCAAGCTTTGCACATCTGTCTCTGTTAACCGTTAAATCATAGGCAGGAGTATTTGCAGAAAAGAACGAGAATACATTTGATAATTCCGGACGCTTGTTTGCTGCAGCTACAAACTGCTGCACAACATTTGCAAACTGCTGTACATCGTCCGTACTTTCCCGCTGCTCCAATTCAAAGCTGAATCCGCCTGTAGCACCTAAACCGGGTATTGCCGGCGGAGCGATTACAATTACGTTAGCGCTTTTAATAGAAGCAAATTTCATTCTTAAAGTATTCATTATTGCGTTCAGTTGTAGCGATTTGCTTGAACGCTGACCCCAGGGCTTAAGCTGAACGAAAATAGTTCCGCTGTTGGACTTAGCGGCAAAGTTTACAACGTTTATTCCGTTTATGGCTGCAAAATGGCCTATGCCTTGTGTGTTTTTCAGGATACTCATCATTTTTTTAATTACATTTACAGATCTGGTTGCCGAAGCCGCTTCCGGCAGTTGATACGTAACATACAATCTTCCTTCATCTTCCCTGGGTATAAATCCGGTAGGTTTATTCATAAACAATAATACGGTACCTGCATAAACTAAAATTAAAATTATTAAGAAGTAAGGCGCTGCCTTTATACTCTTCTTAACACCTTCCACATAAGAGCCGGTTGCTTTTTTAAACCATTCGTCAAACTTAAAAAAGAATTTATTTAATCCTTTGGAACTCTTGGATATGTTCAAAGGCTTCATTATCAGCGAGCATAATGCCGGGGTTAAAGTTAATGCAACAAATGCGGAGATTAATACAGAGACTGCAATTGTAATTGCAAACTGTTGATATAATTTTCCTACAATACCCGGTATAAATCCGACGGGAATAAATACCGATGCAAGAATTAACGCTATGGCAACAACGGGTCCTGAAATATCCTTCATTGCTCTTGATGCAGCTTCTTTTGGAGGAAGGTGTTGGTCATCAATATAATGATGGGTCGCTTCCACTACAATTATTGCATCATCCACCACTATTCCTATTGCCAGAACAAACCCGAACATAGTTAAAGTGTTTATTGTGAATCCAAGCGGAACAAAAAATGCAAATGTTCCGATTATGGAAACCGGTATAGCCAAAATCGGTATAATAGTAGCTCGCCAGTTTTGCAGGAAAAGAAATACAACCAGCACTACCAGTCCAAGTGCTTCAAGCAAAGTAATTAAAACTTCATTAATAGATTCACGTACAACCGAAACGGCTTCAAACGGTACTCTGTATGCAACATCTTCCGGGAAAGATTGTTTAATACGATCCATTTCTTTGTATACTCCGTTTGCAACTTTTAATGCATTGCTACCGGGTGCCTGGAATATTAATAAGAAAGAAGACCTTTCACCGTCTACATAAGAATTAATTGCGTAGTTGTCTTTTCCAAGCTGAATTTTAGCCACATCTTTTAAATATACTTCCGAACCGGTTTGAGGATTAACCTTAACTACGATGTTACCAAACTGCTTTACGGAATTTAATCTGCTGTTGGTGAATACCGTGTACTGAAATGTCTGCTTACTATTTTGCGGAGGTGCGCCCACAGTTCCGGCAGCTATTTGAAGATTTTGCTGCGATATTGCGTTAGTTACATCGGATGTGGTTAAGCCTAATTGCGCCAGCTTGTTTGGATCGAGCCATACGCGCATGCTGAAATTATCGGCTCTAACAAAGATATCGCCTACTCCAGGTACGCGCAGCAGTGCATCTTTTACAAAGATATTTGTATAATTGTCTAAGAAGGAAATATTATGAGTGTGTTTTGGTGAATAGATTGCCACAATCATTAATATGCTGGATGTTCTTTTTCTTGTAGTAACACCCAAACGTTTTACTATATCCGGTAATTGAGGTGTTGCAATACCTACACGGTTCTGAATATCCATGGCTGCGATGTCGGGATTAGTTCCCTGATCTAATACTACGCTTATAGAAGACTGTCCGCTGCCGGTGCTATTACTTGTTATGTATGCCATTCCTGGCGTACCGTTCACCTGTGTTTCTATCGGCGTTGTAACTGTCTGCTCTACCGTAGTTGCATCCGCACCTGTAAAGTTTGACGATATGGATACAGTAGGCGGAGTTATGTTCGGGTATTGACTTACAGGTAAATTAAAAATTGAAAGTCCGCCGATTAAAACTATTACAAGTGAAATTACTATAGCTGTTACCGGCCTTTTTATAAATGTATCAGCAATCATTTCTTATCCTATTTCTGTATTATTTACCTGAGTGTGATTTTGGAACACCGCCTGCTGTCTTTTGTGAAGAAGCAAGTATAATTTGAGAGCCGTTTCTCAGCTTCTGGACTCCCTGGGTAACTATTTTTTCTCCGGGTTTTAATCCGCTTTCCACTATAACCATATCGTCATTAATTGTTCTGCCTATTTCAATCCTCTGCTGCGCAACTTTGTTTTTATGTATAACAAATACAAAGTATTCTCCCATTTCTACGGTAACCGCTTTATATGGAATTATAACGCTTTTGGATGTATTATTATTTAAGATTCTTACTGAACATGTTAGTCCGGGTCTTAATATGTTTCTTGGATTTGGAAATTCAAGTCTTGCGGTGATTGTTCCTGTTTGAGGATCGACCGCTCGATCTAATAAAATAAGACGCCCGTGGTACGCATAAATATTTTCATCAGGTAAAATTAAAGAAAAAGTCGAATCATCTTTTGTAATTTTCCTATTAAGTAAATCCGTAAAATGCTCAATTAGTTTTTCATCAACATTAAAATCCACGGCCATAGGATTATCCGAAGAAAGAGTATTCATCAATGTTTGTCCCGCTGATACGGCAGACCCTAATTTTACTTGGGAAATTCCTATTGTGCCGCTGAAAGGAGCAGTAATAACCGAATTTCTTAAATTAGTTTCTACCGAATTTAAATTACTTTCGGCGGCTTTAAGATCTTCCAACGAATGTTCAAGTGTTTGAGCGGCAATTGCATCACTCTTTGCTAATTCTTTATACCTGTTATAATCTTGTTTTGCTTTATTTAGATTTGCCTGTGCAATATTATAAGCCGCCTGATACTGCTGCTGATCTATTGTATATAGCTTCATTCCTTTGGTTACATGCTGACCGTCTTTAAAATCTATAGCAGTTAAATACCCGGATACCTCAGGTCTTATTTCAATTTGATTTAGAGCAACAACGGTTGCCGGATAATTGATATAGTAAGAGGCCTTTCCCGTTTTAACGGTATATGCGGTTACAGGGGTGGGAGGAAATCTAAAACCTCCGCTTTTTTTGCTTCCGCATGATGTTAATAATGAAGTTATAATAATTAAAAAACTTAGTAAGTAAATTTTATTTTTCATTGTTTTTTATTTTTGTTAAAATTTTTTAGATATTATTAAGAATTTATAAATCAAGTAAATTCTTTTTTATTAATAATGTATGGTCCCTAATGCTTTTTCCAGGTCGATCTTACTAATTAATACCTGGTATAACGCATTTAAATAATTTACCTGTGTAGATCTTAAATTGGTTTCCGCCGTTATAACATCAAGATAAGTTTTAATCCCGGATTTATATTGAAGCTCGATTATTTTATAAACATTGTCAGCTAATTCTAAATTAGCTTTTTGAGTTTGATAATTATTCAGGTTGCTTTTATAATTTGCAAGCGCTTGTGTATATTCCGTGTTAACCGAAAGCTTTAACGCCGTTAAATCATAATCGTACTGCTTTAGTTGTAATTCGGCTTCATCAATTTGTTGAATCCGTTTCCCGCCTTGAAAAATAGGCAGCGACAATTGCAGGCCTATATATGAATTCGGGTAATCTTGGTTATACAATTTTGAAAGCCGGTCGTTCTGAAAATTCAGATTATACTCACCAATCGCTGTTATAGAAGGAAGGAAGCTCCATACATAATAATTAAGATTGGCTTTTTGCAAGCTCTTATCGGTTTCCAATAACTGATACTCAACTCTATTTTTATAATTTAATGTTTGAGCGGTATCGATGAAAATATCTTTTTCCATTTGGGACATATCGTAATTCAACTTAAGATTTCCGTTTGGGGGATAACCCATTTGTTCTTTTAAATTGGCATAACTTGTTTTTAAGAGTTCTTCATCCTGTCTTTTTTCGGCTTTTCCATTATTAAGTGCAATGGTTGCCTGCATATAATCCGTTTTATCCACTACTCCGCTTTTATATTGCGCGTAAGTGTCTTTCAAGCTTAATTCAAGCCGGGCTATATCTTGTGTAATTAAGTCTATTTGATTTTGAGTTAATAAAACAGAATAATACGCCTTACTGACATTTACGATAATATTTATTTTATCGCTTTCGGTAATCTGCTTTGCCTGTTTACGTACATCATGTGCAGTACTGCTGGCTAACAGCACATCCCTGTTAAAAATTGTCTGGCTTAAAGTAAATTGTCCGCTGGATGTATTAATCACACCAAAATGTACCGGGTTACCTTGAAATATGGAAGTGGGTAATTTATAGTTATGCTGGAAATTAAAATTAAAATTTAATTGTGGAAACCAATCTGCGAGCTTACTCTTTATTTCTTGATTAGCGATCTTTTCGTTTAACAAAGATTTTTGTACGGAGGGTTGATGAGAAAGAGCATACCGTACACAATCTTTTAAATTGGCATTTTGCAGCAAAGTATCCGGGTTACTCTGAGGTTTTGAATAAGTTGTTAAAGTTGAAATTATTATAATAATAAGTAAGTACAGGGATGTTTTCATAAAAAGTATAGTTTTAGCTTTCTAATAATTTTGCAAACATTAATGTTAAGACAAACGTAATATTATTAAGGTTTAATGGAATTGATACAAATCAAGCTGTAAAATATACACTTTTCAGATAGAATGAAAATTTTTTTTATTGGGGTAAAAAAATTATAATAAATTAAAAATCGGAAGATGGTTTATTTATGAAGATTATTTATCGTTTCGAGTAGAAATTAATTTATGTTAAGAAATTGTTAAAAATGCAGCAATTGATGGAATTTTTTGTAAGAAAGATTTTATAAATAAATTCAGTTTTCAATTGCTGCGAATATCAAAAAGAAAATTGTATAATTATTAGAAATAAAATCTAAATCCTACCCTGAGCATAATTCCGCTCATATCAAAAGTTCGCGAAAATACTCTCGTTCTGCCGGTTGTCGGATCGGTTACGCTGTATTCCCAGCTTGGCTGTGAATAATGGTATGCAATTTCAGCTAAAACGTCCGATCTTAAACCTAACTCGTATGAAATGCCGCCGCCTAACTGCCATGCAAAATCAAATGCTCCGTGAAAAGAATTTTTATCGGGATTGTCGTAATTACGATAAAAAATTAAAAGCATTTCCAGTCCGGCGCTGCCTGTAAAATATGCGTTGGTTCTGGGAGCTACCGGCCAGCTTGCGGTAAAAGTTCCCATTAACGGAATAGCATGTAAATTTGTTTTTGCTCTCAGCTCATTTAGTGAACTGGTGGTTCCGTAAAAATCATTAAACTGTGTAACAAGACTTTCATCGGTATAATTTTTATTAAACCAATCAACGTCCCAACCGATTATAAAATGGTTATCTATATACCAGCCGCCTTCATAGCCGATAATAAAACCTGCACTTGTAGCGGAAGGATCAAACATTCCTAATTTTACACTCCCGAAATGAGATTGGGCAAATATTGAAATAGGGAAGAATAAAGCGATTACGAAGATTATTTTTTTCATTTTCAAACCTAAAAAATTTTTATGATTTGCTGATTAAGCAAGTTCAGTGCCACTAAGCTAATGTTTTTTATAAAATCTAATACTAAAATAATATTAATCCTTGTATATTAAATTAAAATGGAATGAATTTTATTTTAGACAAGAAATCTAAAAAACTAATTATTCTTAAAACGAAAATTATTAAAGCTTTTCTTGAGAAGGAAAGAAATTAGTTTCATAGTTTATTATACAAATAATATGTTTTGTAAAGTTAACAATTGGAACTAATTTTATACTTTCATTAAAATATTGCTTTGGAGTTTTATGGAAAAGGAAAAATTAACTAATCCGTTTTTAATCGGAGAAAAGGTATATTTAAGAGCGCCGGAGCCCGGAGATGAACTAATAATTGCCGCATCTGAAAATCATCCTGATGCCCGTGCGAATCTTTATTATGCTCTCCCGACTTCTACCGAAATTCAATTATCTAGAATAAAACAAAAACAGCAAGATAATTCCACAATATTTTTTACAATTTGCAAGGTGAGACCTGATGTTCCTATCGGCTGTACTTCTTTTGTAAGAATTGACTGGATAGGAAGGATGGCTACTTTTTATATTGCAATTGCTGATAAGGAAAATTGGTCTAAGGGGTACGGCACGGAAGCGACAAAGTTAATGGTTGATTATGCATTTGAAACTCTAAACATGAACAGAATTCAACTTCACGTTAGCGCAGAAAATGATAGAGCTGTTAGAGTTTATGAAAAGACAGGCTTTGTTAAAGAGGGAAAACTGAAGCAGGCAATGTTTTTCAACAACCGTTATATTGACTTTTATTTAATGGCAGTTATTAAAGATGACCGGATTAAGCTGAAAGAAAAATAATCGCCGCTCAATTTTTAAGCATTCGCAAATAATATCTTTTAGTTGAAATTGTAATATTGTCTTTATCCGACCAATTTAAAGAAGATTTTTTTATCATCGTCCCGCTCTTTTAAGAATTTGCAATATAACCCTTTTTGCTCTTTGCTAATGTAAGACACCCAATGTTTGCAATACCTCTAACGAATTTGAAACATTGGGTGTCTAAATAAAAGTTAAAGTACTAAACACCCAACGTTTTTAAAAGTATTGGCGCCCTCTCTCAAACGTTGGGTGTTTTTAAGTTAAAGTTGTTAGAACATTGGGTGTCTTTAAACTCTGTTAAAATTTTGTTATAAAGATAATAACGAGATTTTTAATCGTTGTCTTGTTCTTTTACGGATTTATTATAAGCCTGGTATTGTTCTTTAGTCATTGTAGGGAGCTTTTCCATAAAAGCAACAATATCCCAAATTTTTTCATCGCTGTGTGTCTTGCCGAAAGCAGGCATACCAGTAAGTTTTATCCCGTTCTTTGTTATCCAGAATAATTGCTTTGCCGGCATTTCTTTAGCTGAATGAGCAAGATTAGGGGGATGCGGATAGAGCCCTTTCCCGATTTCACTTCTTTCAATTCCGGGTGCACCGTGACATGTCTGGCACATTTCTCTGTAATGTGCAAAACCGATTTTTACCAAACTCGTATCATTTAAATTGTTAGGAACTTTTATATCTTTTGAATGATGTTCGATCGAATTATCTTTTACGGCGTTTATCAGTGCTAATGTTAATCCGTTATGAGGCACCATTGCACTGATATTATAAACACCGGATTCAATATAAATAAACGAAAATACTAGAATTACTACAATTATAATTATTACTCTTATTAAATTTTTCATTGCCTACCTTATTAAAATTATGATTAAAACTTAAATGTTTTTGATATCGTTATTTGGAATTGAAATCACAAAATGAATTAAGTATGATTTGCCGTAAGTATTTTCGGATAATAGTTATTTCGCGAATTGATTGTCTATATTGAAATTGTATAGTAGAAAAAGCAGTTTTAAGATTTTAGCAAATTAGAAAATTACATTATTAATTCATGTTACTCGGAAACTTCTTAATCTAGCCGGCTGAAAGATTAAGCCTATATGTAAGATGATTCATCAACTCACAATACGCAAATGATGCAATAAAAAAGATAACATCTTTTAAAATAATGCATAAAAATCAAAATAAAATTGAAATTTTCTAAGATGACATTAAATTAATTTTATTAAAAAAGATGTCATCTTCCAAAAATGCATAACATTACTAATTAAATTACATTTCAACTTTATTAACTTTACTGCGTCTAAAAACAACCAGAACAAAGCCAACAGACATAATGAAAATCCCTAACCAGACAAAACTAATAAACGGTTTTACGCTAACCTCAACAGTAAACACTTCCGAAGGCATATTTTTCTGCTGCTTTAACGAAATAGGAGATGCGTTACTTTGATTTTTGCTGTTATCAACATAAGAAATAGGGGAGAAGTATAAGTCTTTGGTAAAACCGGTTTCAATGTACGGCTCCCTCATTAAGCTATTATTATAACTTGAATAAAACATAACCGGAGTTGCGATATATTTATTATTCTTAGTGGCCACATCTATATCGAATGTATATTTGTCGGTATTATTTATTAGCTTTGGTCCGGTAAATGTCATTTCAGTGTTAAATATATGAGTCGGAATACCAATCGGCAGATCGACCTGCTGCGACCGGCTAAGTGTGGCAGATGTTAATACTCCGAATAGGAAAAGTGCAAAACCAATATGCGCCAGATGCCCGCCCCAGAAATATACTCCGCTCTTCATAACCCGGTAAAGCATTTGAAGATTTACAGTAATTGTAAAAATTATAGCAAGAAGAAGAAAACCGTAACTAATGTTGGTAATTTTCAAATATAGGAAAATTGCAACTGTCAATATCAACGAAATAATTAAAGCTGGTAAAAAGCTTTTCGTATATTCCTTTCCGTTGTTTTCTTTCCACTTTAAAAATAAACTGAAGCCTATAAGCAGGCACATAATAATTACAAGCGGCAGGTTCATCTGATTGTAGAATCCTATTTCTACGGATGTGCCTAAAATTGGTGAAGAAGTTCCGACGAAAACAACTAAAGCCGATGCGACTAAGAAAAGTGCACCGTATAATAATCCCGACTCCCTTGAAAGAAATTTTTCTCTATTTTCGTTTGAATCGGATAAGGATTTTCTCCTGATAAAAATTCCTCCTAAACCGGCTAAAGTAAATGTGGAAATAAAGAAAATTAAAAATATATAAACTGTTGCACCCGGATCTTCAAAAGAATGAACCGAAGCTTTGGATAAGATACCGCTCCTTGTTAAAAATGTACTATATAAAACTAAAATAAAAACAAGCACGCCAAGTGTAAGATTTGTTTTAGCAAATCTGCCTAATCTATCTAAAATTTGTGTCTGTTTTTGAATTAGCAAAGTATGAATTAATGCGACACTAATAATCCAGGGTATAAGGCTTGCATTTTCAACAGGATCCCATCCCCAA
>CAZHBJ010000120.1:0-10671 GCA_964530445.1 uncultured Ignavibacteriaceae bacterium | reverse complement strand
GGAGTTACTAAGGTTGGATAAAAAAATCTCTCTCCCAATGGAAGGAGAGAGATAGGGCGAGGGTTAAGCAAGTACTAATGTATCTCCTAACTTTGATGCTTACTATCGAACTAAATATTTTATCTGTTACTTGAAACAGTCGGCCTAATATTATGATTTACCCGGAAAAAGTTTTTCGGGTCATATTTGTTCTTTAACATAATCAGCTTATTATAATTTTTTGCACCGAATGCGGCCTTAATATTTTTTTCACTTCCTTCGGTAAAATAATTAAGATAAAATTGTCCTATAGACAAAGGCTGAATGGTACGTGAAAACCTTCTTGTCCAATTAATATGTTTATCGGGATTTTCAAATCCCATCCACGCACCTATTATGTTCAAAACAAATCTTGCATCCCTATGCGCAAAAGACATGTCCGCAGAGTTTTTATTTTTTATTGCTCCTTCCCAATGGTAAATATGAACTGCCGAATAGGCTGAAAGTGCTTTCATTCTTGAAACATGTTCAAGTAAAATATCAATCGCATAGTTATTTATATCTAAAAGATGATGAGTTTTCCAATAAGAATGTATTCCTTTCGGTACGCTAAAATCGAACATACTTTGAAGCGCCGTGTAATGAATAGGTCCTAAAAAATCTACGCGCTCGGAAGAAAAATCTCTTAACGGCTGAACAATTTTTTCACCTTCTTCAACCGGCCCGGTATAACAAACTGCTATTCCTATCATTTGTTTCCCGATAAATTTTTCTGGTACGAAAGGTTCAGGCGGCAGAGTTAAAAATAAAGCCATTGTAGATAATTCATTCGGCATCGACCATGTCCATTCCCTGTAAAACGTTAATAATTCTTTAGCTTTGGACATCGGGAAATAAATCGTTCCGCCGTATACTATTTGACCGACGGGATGCAGTTTAAGTTCGAAAGAAGTAACAACTCCGAAATTTCCTCCGCCTCCCCGGATACCCCAAAACAAATCTTCATTTTCATTCGGGCTTGCAGTAACCAGGCTTCCGTTTGCAAGAACCATTTCTACGGATAACAAGTTATCCGCTGTAAAACCATATTTACGCGACAGCCATCCAAACCCGCCGCTTAAAGTATGTCCTGCTAAGCCGGTACCGGAAAATAAGCTCCCTGTCGTTGCCAAACCATATTGTTGAGTGGCTTTATCAAATTCACTCCACGTAAGCCCGGCTTGCGCCCAAACAGTATTCAATTTGGTATTTATCTCGATTCTTTTCATAGGGGAAAGGTCGATAACAGCACCGTTATCGCAAGTGCCTAAACCAGCAACGCTGTGTCCCCCTCCCCGAACAGCTGTTACTATATTATTTCTTTCGGTAAATTTTATAGTATTCTGCACATCGTTTTCATCGGCGCATTTAGCTACAAATAAGGGATGTTTATCAATACGGCCGTTCCAAACTTTTCTGGCTTCGTCGTAATCATCATCGCCCATATAAATTAAATTTCCTTTTAAGCTTTCATCAAGCTTTTCAAACATAGTCTCGCTGCTCATAATTACCTCTTCCAATTATTATCGAGCATTTTTAAAACATTGTATCAATCAACTTCTTACAACCAAAATCAGATAAACAACATCTATATAATTTTATATACGGCAAAAGGATTAAAAAAAGAGAAGTATATATCCGCTTAACTTTATGCAACGTAGTTAAAAAGAATCTTATGTGCAATACTTTATATACTACGGTGCGAAACATCACGCAAATTATTCTTAGAGTATATAATTGTTAACAACAAGAGTTTATTAACAATCATAATTTTAATTAACAGTATCGTGATAAAAACAAATTAATTAGTAATTATTCTTTTGACAATTTCCATTTCAATCTATTTACAAATCAATAAATATTTCATAATATGGATTAATAAAATTCAATAATTATAAATGGGGTTATCAGATGTCACGATTATTGATACTCGGTGCCGGAATAGCAGGCCAAACCGCAGCGCTTCATGCAAGAAAAAAATTAAGTTCAAAACACGAAGTAGTTATTGTATCGCCCAATTCAAAATGGAATTGGATTCCATCTAATATTTGGGTAGGTGTAGGTATTATGAAACCGAAACAAGTTACTTTTGAACTAGCCCCGGTTTATAAAAAAACAGGCATTACCTTTCATCAGGCTATTGCAATAAGCATCCACCCGGAAGGTGATGATAAAATTGATAATCCTTATGTCCTGATAACTTATACTTCACCGGATAAATCCGGACAGTTGGAAAAAATAACTTATGATTATTTAATTAATGCCACCGGACCTAAATTAAATTTTAATGCTACAAAGGGACTTGGTCCCGACAAGAATAGTCATTCCGTTTGTACATATTCTCATGCATACCAGACATCAAATGCACTAAATGAATTAATTGAGAGAATGAAAAAAGGAGAAAAGAAAACTTTTATTATTGGAACGGGGCATGGCAATTGTACATGTCAAGGAGCTGCATTCGAATATTTATTTAATGTAGAATATTTATTAAGAAGAAAAAAAGTCAGAGATAAAGCAGAGATTACATGGATTTCAAACGAACAGGAATTGGGAGATTTCGGAATCGGAGGAATGCACATAAAAAAAGGCGGATACATTACCCACTCCAAAACATTTACGGAATCTCTTTATACCGAACGCGGAATAAATTGGATAACTAAAGCTCATGTTAAAGAAGTAGAGAAAGACGGTCTTTTATACGAAAATCTTTCCGGTGAGGAAAAAACAGTTAATTATGATTTCGCAATGCTGTTGCCGCCTTTTTCAGGGGTGGGACTAAAAGCTGTTAACTTTAAAGGTGAGGATATTACCGGAGAACTTTTTGCACCGAACGGTTTTATGTATGTAGATGCGAATTATGTGAAGAAACCTTACGAAGAATGGAAAGCATCTGATTGGCCCGAAACATATCAGCACTCGAAATATAAAAATATTTTTGCGGTAGGAATTGCATTTGCACCCCCTCACTCAATTTCTCAGCCGAAAACAAGCCCGAAAGGAACACCGATCTTCCCTACTCCGCCTAGAACAGGAATGCCTTCGGGAGTTATGGCCAGACAAGTTGCGTTGAATATTGTTGATATGATGGAAGGAAAATACGATTCACCTAAAAGGAAAGCTTCGCTGGCAAAAATGGGAGCTGCATGTATAGCATCGGCAGGAGCTAACTTTATTAACGGAACAGCCGTTTCGATGACTATGTACCCTATCGTTCCCGATTTTGAAATGTTCCCCGGTACCGGAAGAGATCTTCACTATACAACAGGCGAGATTGGTCTTGCAGGGCATTGGGTTAAACATTTACTTCATTATGCTTTTATTTACAAAGCAAAAGCCAATCCGTTTTGGCGGGTTGTTCCGGAATAAAAGGAGAAAAGATAATGATAAAAAAACCTTTTGATCAAAGTTTTTATGCGCCGCTGCCTACAAAATTTACAAAGTATTTAAGGACAAACTTTATATGGCAGTTCGTTCGCTTTCTTATTATTAATATTAAAATGCTGAGGATGGTAAGAAAACATTGAGGTAATAAGTTTTATTCGATGCCAAAAAATCCTTGTTTAAATTTACTGCTTAACTTTTTTGCCGAGAATATTTTCCGATACCTTTACGATAAAACATTCCCGTTCTCTTTTATCTCTTTAGGTATTCTTATATAAAAAGAAGTTCCCTCTTTCATATCCGACTTAAAATATACTTCTCCTTTTAAATAATTTTCAGTTAGATATTTTATGCTGTAAGTTCCTATTCCTCTTCCCCCTCCTTTAGTTGAAAAAGATCGATGAAAAATTTTACTTTGAATATCTTCAGGTATAAAGTTATTATTATGCACGCAAAATATTATCTTATTCTCCGCCTGTTTTAATCCTAAACTAACTGTTTGCCCTTCATTCGAAGCCTCTATAGCATTCTTAATTAAATTTTCAATTGTCCTTCCTAGTAATGCCCTGTCTGTTTTTACTTCAATATTATCAGCTTCTTTATTGATAATGATCTTTATATTTTGTGCATAAGTAACCTTTTTAAAATTTTTGCTTATACTTTTTAGCAGGTCTAAAGAATCTATCGATTCAATATTTAATTTAATCTTTGTTTTATCCGAAGTTAATATGGATCGATGAGAAATAATTTCTTTAATTAATTGATCGGACATTAACTGAATTTGCTTCGTTGATTCTTCTTTATCTTCAGCTTCAAAATTTTTGTCGTTTAATAATTCGATATAATTTCTTAACGTACCTGCCGTATTTAAGATATCATGGAAGAAAAATCTTTCAAGTTGTTTTAATTCCGATATATCTTCAAAAATTCCGACTATCCCGGTTATCTTGTCATCATTAGTAATTGGAGCAAATGCTATTTTCAGTGAGATTACTCTCTTTGAAAGAACGGATTTATAATCACCTTCATATCTTCCTATCATTCCCGAAAATGCCAATCTAAAGGCTTCTTTAAGATTAACATCCTGCAGCTGTGAAAAATCAAAATTCTGGAATTCCTCTTTTGTTATATTCAACATTGTTAAAAATATTTCGTTGCAATTTATTAATTTACCTTTAGGACTGGCATATATAATTCCAACGGGTATGTTTTCAAATACCAGCCTGAATTTTTCTTCGCTTATACGGAGTGCTTCTTCCGCCAGCTTTTTATGAGTAATATCACTGGATACTGCCACCAATCCGAGTAATTCCTCTTTAATATTTTTTACCGGCGATAGGTTTAAATTGATTAAGAATTCCCTTCCGTCTTTTGTTTTGCTCCATCTTTCCCCGTACCATCCGTTTGTATAAGTTTCCTCGTTATACAATTTATTAAAATAGATATTATTTTTATCGGAGCTAATTAAAGCAACACTCTTTCCTAATATTTCGTTTTCTACATACCCGTATGTTTTACAAAAAGCATCGTTTACAAAAATAAACTTTGCATCTTTGTTTGTTATTGAGATCAAATCGTTTGAACTTTTCATTGCATTGCTCAGCAACTTAATGTCTTCATCATACTTATTTTTTTGTTCTATCATTTGATCAATTGCATTTGAAATTTCCCCCAATTCGTCTTTTCGTTTAGAATTAATTCTTGCGGCGTAATCGCCGCCGGCAAATTTACGCACTGCATTTACAATTTTATCAATACAACTCGTCATCATTCTGGTATATAACAATCCTAAAATACTTAATACTAAGAGCAAAATTATTCCGGCACCGATAAATGTTCTCTGTGTATTCTTAGCTTCCGCTCTTAATCCCTTCAATAAATTATCGTACTGCATTAATAGTACGCCTATTGTTTTACCATGTTCATTTTTTATAGGGCAAATATATAGGGATATTCCTTTAGGATAGTCTTTGCTGTATTCTTTAATTGTCCCGTCTGTACCTTTATTTATTGCATTGTTTATAACATTATTATTTTCAGCGTTGTATTTTATCCCGATATTTTTTTCAAAAACATCTGCAATAATTGTTTTTGTCGTATCTAATATTACTAGATCAACTTTTTTTATTGTTTCAATATCCTTTATAAAGTCCTCAAGATCATTCCTTCGATCGAATATGGACATACTATTTTTTTCTTCATTTTCGTATTCTCTGCCTATTGTTAAAGCAAGCGTACTTGCATAAAATTTTATAATTTCACGTGAATGTTTCTCGGTATTTTTTGTTATTAATATGTCCGTAATTGTCCACATTAATATGATCGGTATTAGAAGTAATATAGTTATTAAAATTAATTTTGCTCTGATTTTCATTTATATTCATTAGCTCCAAACTTAATTAGTCATATCTTTAGCGTAATTTATTAAGCGGTTTGCAACCAAAATGGGCAGCTTA
The DNA here is from genome assembly GCA_964530445.1 of uncultured Ignavibacteriaceae bacterium. Classification (GTDB taxonomy): domain Bacteria; phylum Bacteroidota; class Ignavibacteria; order Ignavibacteriales; family Ignavibacteriaceae; genus FEN-1297. Next base: position 4,813 of record CAZHBJ010000120.1, on the reverse strand, counting down.
TTTTTTAAGTGTCTTTTGCTAAACATTAAAAAATAAATTTATATTTTTCATTACATAATTATTATATAGTCAATTAATAATTTACCATTATTTAGTTTCATATTTATTATATATATTCGTATAAAATTAAGTTTTATTTAACCCGACGACGTGAGGACTGTGCTTGTTATTAACATGATTTGCTACATTAAAGTATTTACGATTTGGTAATAGCGAAATAATGCTATTTTATCGAACTAATTCATTAGTAAAAAGATTCATCAAAAATATACTCCAAAATTGTAGGATGGAGAATCTTTATTGACTTCATTATCCATATTCTAGAGTTAATTAAGAATTTCAAGAACGAAGCTATGTTTATTACAAGGATTTTTGTTTACTTATATAAAAATTTTAATAAATTTGTTCAATCTCATAAATTAATCTGATTATTTTCATTATTTTTATCAAAAATTAAGGTTGCTAAAATGAAAAAACTATTCTTTCTTTTAATTTTTCTCTTCATTCTACCTGCTGCAATGTATCCCCAAACCAAAACATCCCCGGATTCGGCAGAAAATTACATCGGCAGCCAAGTTACCGTTATCGGTGTTGTAAATCAGGTTCATTTAACCAAGACGGGAAATTATTTCCTAAACATGGGAGGGGATTTCCCGGATAATACTTTTACAGCGGTTATTTTTTCTTCAGATACTTCTAAATTCAGTGATATAAAAAGCTTTGAAGGTAAGGCTGTTTCTGTTACAGGTACCGTACAGAACTACAATGATAAACCGGAGATAGTTATTAATAATAAAGATCAGATCAAATTAGCCAGGCTGAAACCTGAATAATTCAATTAAATAATCTCATATTTTTTTTAAGACTTTGCTTAAGAACTTCATCTACTATCCAAAATTAATTAGTATTAAAGGATGACATCTTTTTTAGATTAAAGAAATCATCTTTTCATTAGCAATAAATGAAAAAAATTATAAAATAATTTTTAAATCGATTGGTGAAAACCGTATGAAAAACATATTCAAACTTCCCGTTATTTTATTCTTCCTTTTTTTAACTATAAACATTACCGCAAAAAATCAAACTGAAAAAGAGTCCCACCCTGATTCTCTTAAGAATATTCCTTTAACCGGCTTAAAGTTTAGAAGCATAGGACCGGCAATAACAGGCGGCAGGGTTGTGGCCATTGCGGTTAATCCGTTTAATCATAGCGAATACTTTGTAGGTTCGGGTCACGGTTCTTTGTGGAAAACAACCGACAATGGAATTACTTTTAACCCGGTATTCAACCATGAAGGAGCTTATGCAATAGGAGCAATAACAATTGATCCCACAAACCCTAATGTTGTGTGGGTCGGTACCGGTGAAAACGATAATCAGAACAATGTAATATACGGCGACGGAGTTTATAAAAGCGAAGACGGCGGTAAATCCTGGAAAGATATGGGAATTAAAAGCTCGCAACAGATCGGAGGGGTTGTTGTTGACCCGAAACATCCGAATACAGTATATGTAGCTGCTTACGGCTCGTTAAGAAAAGCCGGCGGCGACAGGGGAATTTTTAAAACGACTGACGGCGGTCAAACATGGAAGAATGTTTTATTCATCAGCAAGTACACCGGCTGCTACGAAATTCATATGGATCCGAGATACGATAATTTATTATATGCAGTTGCCCATCAGCGAATGAGAAAACTTTACACCGGAGTAAGCGGAGGACCCGAAAGCGGGATTTATCGCAGCACGGATGCAGGTAAAACATGGAATAAAATGAAACAAGGGTTGCCTTCCGGTGATGTCGGCAGAATAGGACTGGCAATCTCTCCGGTCAATCCCGATGTTTTGTTTGCAATTATTGAAGCTAAAAAAAACGGCGGAGTTTATAAAAGTACAGACAGAGGTGTTAGCTGGACAAAGGAAAGCAGCTATGTTTCAACCTATCCTTTTTATTTTCAAAAACTTTTTTGCGACACTAAAGATATAAACAGATTGTACAGCATGGATGTTTTTATGAAGGTCAGCATTGACGGAGGAAAGACATGGAAAAAATTAGGCGAGAAAGATAAGCATGTTGATAATCATGTGTTGTGGATCGATCCTTCCGATAATCAGCATATGATTGACGGATGCGACGGCGGTGTTTATGAGACATATGATCAGGGAAAGAACTGGGCTTTCAAATCAAATATCCCGATTGCGGAAATTTACAAGGTTACAACAGATAACGATACTCCGTTTTATAATGTCTATGCCGGATCGCAGGACAACAACAGTTTCGGCGGACCTTCAAGAACAATTAGCACAGGCGGCATAACAAACCGCGACTGGTACTTTACAACCAGCGGAGACGGTTTCCAGACACAGGTCGATTGGAAAAATCCGAATATCATTTATGCCGAATCTCAATATGCAGGACTGGTTAGATATGATAAAAAAAGCGGCGAGCAATTGTATATAAGACCTTATGAATTCAATACGGATACTGCATACCGGTTTGATTGGGATGCTGCTTTATTAATTTCTAAATTTGATAATAAAAGATTGTATTTAGGCGGAAATAAATTATTCCGTACCGACGACCGCGGTGATACGTGGAAAGTCATAAGTCCGGATCTTACCAGAGGAGTTCCAAAAGAAATGCAGCACTTAATGGACAGAAGCTGGAGTATAGATGATCTTGCACTAAAAGGAACTATGGCGCAAATTTCCGCAATTGCCGAATCGCCTATTGATGAAAATTTATTGTTCGTCGGTTCCGGTGACGGGCTTATTCATGTGACAACGGACGGCGGAAAAACTTGGACTAAATCTTCAACTCCCGGTCTTCCGAAATATGCAAGAATCTCACAGATAATAGCTTCGCATTTTAATAAGAAGATTGCTTATGCTGCCTGCCAAAATTTTGTCGACGGCGACTACAAACCTTATTTATACAAAACTACAGATGGAGGACATTCGTGGTTTTTATTTAACGGAAATCTACCTAAAAAAGGAAGTACATATACAATTGCCCAGGATGATGTTAATAAAGATTTATTATTTATCGGAACCCAGTTCGGAGTTTATTTTACCGTTGACGGCGGAAAAGATTGGATACAGTTGAAAAACGGAATTCCCACCGAATGCGTTATGGATTTAACAATCCAGAGAAGAGAACATGATTTGGTTGTTTCAACTTTCGGAAGAGGAATTTATATACTTGATAATTACACTCCGCTGAGATATTTAAAGAAAGATATGGACAAAGAAGCGGTAATATTCCCGGTTAAGAATGCACTTATGTACATTCAATCTACTCCTTTTGGTTTTAAAGGAATCGGCTTCCAGGGAGCAAATTTTTATTCCGCACCCAATCCCCCGTTTGGCGCCGTGTTTACTTATTATTTGAAAAATGATATTAAATCTCTTAAAAAAATAAGAAGAGATAATGAAAAGAAGGAGTTAAAGAAAAAGGAAGATATAAAATATCCTTCTTACAAAGAATTGTTAAATGAAAAAGAAGAACCGAAATCATATCTTTTATTTACCATAACAGACGAGCATGGTAATGTTATTAGAAAGTTAAAAACCGAAGCTCATAAAGGCATTAATAGGATTGTCTGGAATTTCCGGTATGCACCTTTTACCGCCGTTTCACTAAAGGCGCCCGACAATAGTGTGCCATGGGAACAGCCGGATTTGGGTTACATGGTTGTACCCGGAAAATATAAAGTTTCACTTTCCAAATTTGAAAACGGTAAATTCACGGAATTAGTTAAGCCTCAGGAATTTGTCTGCAGGCAGCTTCACAATACTACACTGCCTGCAAAGGATATACCTGCATTGACTGAATTCAATAAAAAAGTAGCCAATCTTACCAGAGCAATGTCTGCCGTCGATTCGTATAGAAAATCATTAAATAATAAAATTGCTTATATGGAAAAAGCTGTTATTGAAGGAGCAAATGTTCCGGACAATACATACGACTCGATTATTTCTATTAAAAAAGAGTTAGATGCTTTTAACAGAAAACTTAACGGAAACCCTTTATTAGCTCATTATGAAGGCGCTGTTCCGACAAGTTTAAAAGATAGAATTGATTTAATTACTTCATCGTTATGGACAACAACTTCTGCTCCGACTACAACATTTATTAAATCCTACAATGTTGCGGCCGATCAGTTCGGCGGATTATTAACTAAGCTTAAGTCGATTGACGGTGAAGTTAAAACCGTTGAATCCAAACTTGACAAATACGGTGCGCCTTATACTCCAGGAAGATTTCCGGAATGGAGAAAAGATATGCAATAATAGTTTTATTAGTGAAGAGCATTTAAGCTATTATAGGAAGCCGTAAAAGTAAAAAAATGTCATTTCGAGGGAGCCCTTCGGACGACCGAGAAATCTTTTTATACTGTAAGATTTCTCCTTCCGGACGAAATGACGGCATATTGCAGCAAGCTGCTATGTAAAGTTGAAAAAGTAGATATAGTTAAAATGGTTAATTAAACAATAACCTTTGCAAAAAAAACATTTAAGAAAATCGAGATTTAATTTAAACTAAAAAAACTCCTGGCTTATTCCGGGAGTATTTATTACTTTACTTAACGGTTGCTTTGCTCAAGTGCTCAAATCTATTTGGTTGTAATTTTCCTCATTTTAATTTCTATCCAATCTTATATTTTATAAAAAAGCTTAATTGTTTGTTACTTTTTAATTTCTTATTTATATTTTGTCTAAATAAGCAAATCATTTTTACTATTAGATAAATTAAAAATCACAAAATTAATTCGAGGAATAATTCAAAATTATAATGATTGAAAAGAGTAACCGC
>CAZHBJ010000119.1:0-10710 GCA_964530445.1 uncultured Ignavibacteriaceae bacterium | reverse complement strand
TAATTAATAAAATTATATCTTTCAAAATTCCGTAATTCGTTATTAATACTATCGGAAGATTAAATATATTATTTAGGATGAAAGTGAACTTAAAAAGCAGGGTAGTAGTCTTATTTGCATAAGTTTAGATTTAAGGAGTAATAGACATGTTTTGCGGGAATCACAAATGAATTATTTTATTAAAAATATCTATATTAAAAATTTTTTATAAAAACTAGGAAGCGTATCTTTTCATTTCGATTTTATTTTTACTTAATGTTATAAATTATTGATGATGCCTATCATTTATAACATAATTTCTGCTTGGATATACGAAAGGAATTTAAATGGGTTTATAAACGGATGTATTAAAGAAATTATTCAAATTGGATGAAAGACAATCTACTCCCGGAACGGCAAACGAAAAAGGTTCCGGATTGGGATTAATTTTATGCAAGGAACTTATAGAAATAAATGGGGGCAATATTTTCGTAAATAGTATTTTAGGTACAGGCACAACCTTTCGTTTTACCCTTCCAACTGCAAATTTATAATATTTCATAAAAATGATTAAATAATTATATAATTTTGTCGATTATAAGTTAATAACTTATGTATGTCTTAACTTTATATAAGATATTTATGCTTAATTAAATAAGTAAAATGATGATTTGCATATTCCGATAATAGATTTAGGAGAGTTTTTGTGGGGAAAACTAAAATTTTTGTCGTTAATGAAAAGGCGGATTTCGATAAATCACTAACGACTATTTTAAAAAATATCAATTGCAGAGTTATTAATTCAGCAGTAATAATTGAAGAAGCAGTTGCTAAAGTAAAGTTAAGCAACACAGACTTAATTATTTGGAATGTTAAATACAAAAATAAAAACCAGCTTATAAAGCCTTTAAATAAATTACATTTACAATCAGGTCTTCCCGTAATTTTATTAACAGATTCATTCGATGAAAAAGTTCTTGCTTCAATAAAAAGTAAACAACTATTCGGCTGGCTCACCACTCCCTACAGCCAAAGAGAACTGAAGTTTACAATTGAAATGGCCTTGAATAAAGCACGTGTAAAAGACTTTAAAAACAACTTCAATATGCTGCTGAAGGCTGAAAGAAAGATAAATCAAATAGTAAATACGGCGGATAAAGATAAAAAATTGGCAAAGGATATCTGTAAAACTTTTGTAACAAATGCGGGTTTTGATACCGCATTTATAGCATTAACAGATAAATCGAATAAAATAGTTTATACTGCACAATTCGGCTTAAAGGATATTATTCCAATTGAGAGTTCTTTAGAAGTTAAAAGGTGGCCTATATGGATAAAAAAGACCCTATCCGGGAAAGAGATATTAGAGATTAAAAATAGCGGGCGAATCAAACATCCTTTAGTTAAACCAGGCAAGATTTCATTAAATATAAGGCTCGAATCATCGGGAAGAATATTCGGGCTATTATCGGTTGTATTAAAGAAGCGAGAAATTCTTTCCGAAGAAAAATCATTATTTAAAAGTATTGCGTCGAATATTGCATTTTCACTTTATAATATAGAGATAAAAAATAAAAGTATAATTATAGAAGAATACTTAGCCGGGTCCGAGGCAAAATATAGAATGGTGATTGAAAATGCTACCGATATTATTTTTACTACAAATGAATTCGGTAATTTTACATTCGTTAATTTCGCTGGCCTGCTGAATACCGGATACTCGGAAGAGGAATTGCTCAAGTCAAACTATATGGATTTAATTTTACCCGAATATAAAGATTCGGTTAGAAATTTTTATAGAGAGCAGTCCGAAGCCAAACAAACTTCTGCTTATATTGAGTATCCCTTCTATACAAAAAAAGGCGAAATTAAATGGTATGGCCAGAACTCAACCTTAATCCTGGAAAATAATAACTTCAAGGGATTTCACTGTATCTCTCGTGATATTACCGAAAGGAAAGAAATAGAATTCGCGCTTCAGGAAAGTGAGAAAAAATATTGGCAGCTTGTTAAGTCATCGCCTAATGCTATTATTGTTCACCAAAACGGAAAAATTGTTTTTGTAAATAATTCATGTTTAAAATTAGCCGGTATTAATAGTGAATCCGAATTATTAAATAAACAAATTATGGATTACATACATTCGGATTCACAGGAACTTGCCAAAAAGACCTTAAATAAAAGCGGAACAATCGGCGCTTCGATGTTCTTTGAGGAATTTAAATTATTAAGACCGGATAAGAAAATTATTGAAGTTGAAATTGCAAGAAGCTCCGTAATATTTAATAATAAAAACTGTACTCAAATTGTTATTAACGATATCTCGGAAAGAAAAAGAATTGAAGAGGAGTTGAGAAAACACCAAAGCGAAGTAACTACTTTAATTGATAATTTACCCGGTTTTGCATTTTTAAAAGATGTTAACGGTAAATATATTGTAGCAAATCAAAAATTTTGTAATGCGATGGGAGTTACAAAGGAACAGCTTATAGGAAATACCGATTACGAATTTATGGAGCCGGAAAGAGCTGAGATTTATTACGCACAAGACGTAAGAGTTATGAAGTCCGGGAAAAAACAATCCTTCTATGTTGAAGAATTGTATATTGAAAATAAATTCCTAACAATAGGTACAAGAAAAGTTCCTATAAAAGATGAGAATGGAAATGCATTCGGATTAATCGGTCTTGGTATTGATATAACCGAACAGAAAGAAGTAGAAGAAGCAATAAAAAGATATACAAAAGAACTTGAGGATCTGAATGCTAATAAGGATAAATTTTTCTCAATAATTTCTCACGATTTAAGAAGCCCGTTTCAAGGATTACTCGGTCTTTCCAACGCCCTGGATGAAGAGTATGATAATTTGAGAAATGATGAAATACGAATGTTTATACGTAGTATAAACAGCTCGGCAAAAAATTTATATAATTTAATCGAAAATTTATTACAGTGGTCGAGGGCGCAAAAAAGCAATATTGAAATGAATTTAAAGCCGGTAGATTTGCACGACGAAATAGAATATATCATAAGTCTTTTACAAAATAACGCTGATAATAAACATATTGAAATAATAAATAAAACCGCAAAAGGAATTTTTGTCCATTCGGACATAAATATTTTCGATTCTACAATTCAAAATTTAATTTCAAATGCAATTAAGTTTACAAAGCCCAACGGCAAAGTGGTCGTTTCATCAATTAAAAAGAAACTATCGGTCGATTTAATAGTGAAAGATAACGGCGTCGGAATTCCAAAAGAAAACCTTGAAAAGTTGTTCCGGATTGATAAAAAACTTTCAACACCGGGTACGGAAATGGAACCGGGAACCGGCTTGGGATTATTAATATGCAAAGAGCTAATCGAAATGCAGGGCGGAACTATAAAAGTAAAAAGCAAATTGAATGCGGGCACGGAATTTATTGTATCCTTTCAACTCTACTCCGAAGAAATTTAATCAAAATTATTATTTAACTTTTTCTTAAATTAATCCTTCGATAAACTTTTAGTTGGCATAACTAACGTTGACTTAATATTTAGTTAAAAATTATACTGCCGGTACGCAATGCGGCTATAAAAGTGGGAATAAATTTGTTTTTATAGAATGCCAATAAATCTGTTAAAGTAAAATAAATTGTTAATTGAATTGTTCTGTTTTTTAATAAGACAATATTCCAAATACTCTATTTTTAGTTTCCATAAAATTCTAAGAAAAATACCGGAATTTATTAAATGAGTAATTACACCATTCTTATTGTAGAGGACGAAAACATTGTTGCTTTAAGCATAAAAACAATGCTCTCGCGCATGCATCATAAAGTATTGGGGCCGGTTTCCACGGGCGAAGCAGCCGTTGAAGAAGCAATTAAACAAAAGCCCGATCTAATATTAATGGATATTAAACTGCGGGGAAAACTGGATGGAATTGAAGCTGCAAAAATAATAAAGAGGACAGCAAATATCCCGATAATATATGTTACGGCTTTCAGCGACGAACAAACTCTTCTGCGTTCAATTACTACAGAACCTTTCGGTTACATTGTAAAACCATTTGATAAAAAGGAACTTAAAACTGCCGTTGAAATGGCTATGTTCAAATCTCAATCAGAAAAAAGATTGAGGCAAAGTGAAATAAAATTCCGAACTTTAATTGAAAGGATGAATGAAGGTATAGTTCAAATAGATGACGGAACTGTAATCCTTTTTGTTAACGAAAGATTTTGCCGGATGGTGGGCTATACTTCACAAGAGCTTGAAGGGGGAAAATTCGGCACACTGCTTCTGTTTGACAGAAATAATAATTTAATGGCTGAAAAAATAAGTCTAAGAAAAAAAATGGTTTCAGACCGGTATGAACTTGAATTGAGGAAAAAGAACGGAGATAAATTATGGGTGGAAGTTAGCGGTTCTCCCACAACCAACGATGAAGGAAAGGTTACCGGTTCGATAGATATTTTTACGGATATCACATTAAATAAAAAAGGCGAAGAACAAATATTTAAACTATCAAGGGCCGTTCAGCAAAGTCCTGTATCAATTATAATTCTTGATATTCGAGGAAATATAGAATATATAAATTCAAAATTCTCTGAGGTCACAGGTTATTCTTCCGAAGAAATAATATCTTCCAGACCGAATTTATTGTTAACTCAAATGCTGTCTCTACCTGAAAAAAGAGCTATCTGGGATACAATCACTTCCGGTTATGAATGGAAAGGTGAATTTCAACATAATAGTAAAGACAATAAAATAATTTGGGAATCCGCATCGGTATCGCCCATTATTAACGAACACGGAATTACCACTCATTATTTAGCAATATTTCAAGATATAACAAAAAGAAAAATTCAGGAGGAACAGCTTGTAATAGAGAAAGAAAAAGCCGAACAATCGGACAGGTTAAAATCCGAGTTTTTATCACAAATATCGCATGAAGTAAGAACGCCGCTAAATAATATTTTAACATATATTTCTCTTCTTAAGGAAGAGTTTGAAGAAATGCTTCCTACCGGAATGGAATCAGCGTTCAGCGTTATCAACAGCAGTTCTAAAAGACTAATTAGAACCATTGAATTAATACTGAACCTATCGCGTATTCAAACAGGAAATTTTGAAACCAATTTTGAAGTTCTGGACTTGGATAAAGATTTAATCGAAGACCTGGTTCTCGAGTTTTATTCGAGAGCAAAATTTAAAAACCTTGGTTTTAAGTATGAGAACAAAGCAAAAAATACCATGGTTAAAGGTGATCAGTATTCCCTTGGACAGATTTTTGTAAATCTTATTGACAATGCAATTAAGTATACGGACAGAGGTGAAATCAGAATAGATATAATCGATAAGAATGACAAAATTGATGTTAATATAATCGATACGGGCATCGGAATATCCAAAGAATTTTTACCGAGGATATTTGATCCATTTATGCAGGAAGACACAGGTAAACACAGAAACATAGAAGGCACAGGGCTGGGCTTAGCACTTGTTAAAAAATATATCGAACTTAATAATATTGAAATAAATGTTGAAAGTGAAAAAGGGAAAGGGAGCACTTTTACAGTATCTTTTACACCAGTAGAAAAAGAGAAAATTACTTAATATCTTTTGTTACCTCTATTCCGAGCTGTTCCATACGGTATCTTAGTTTGGATCTCGATAAGCCCAATATTTTTGCCGCTTTTACCTGGTTACCTTTAGTTATTTTAAGAGTCTTCTGAAGCAGAGCTCTTAATACTTGATCTATTTTAACTCCGGAAGAAGGAATTTTCAAAATAAATTTATCATCGTCAACAGTACTAGCCCGTCCTACATCGTTTAAAAAGCTAAAATGAGTTACTTTTAATTCATCATCCTCCAAAAGTATTATAGCTCTCTCCATAACATTTCGCAGTTCCCGGATATTTCCTTTCCATGGATATGAAGTAAGCAAATCCATTGCTTCGGTATCTATCCCCTTTATCTTTTTATTAAACTTATTGGAAAATTCTTTCAGGATAGAATAAGCTAAGATTGGTATATCTTCTTTCCTTTCGCGTAAAGCAGGGACATCAACATTGGCAACATTCAAGCGGTAATACAAATCTTCCCTAAAATTTCCTTTTTTTACTTCCTCTTCAAGATTTCTATTTGTAGCAGCCAGAACACGTACATCTACGGAAATCTCTTTTTCGCCCCCAAGCCTGTAAAACTTTTTTTCCTGCAGAACTCTTAACAATTTTACTTGAAGGTCGAGAGAAAGCTCGCCTATTTCATCCAACAGAATTGTTCCGCCGTTTGCAAGTTCAAATTTACCAAGCTTTGTTTTTTGCATAGCACCGGTAAAGGCCCCTTTTTCATGTCCAAATAATTCGCTTTCAGCTAATTCTTTCGGTATCGCGGAGCAATTAATTTGAATAAAAGAAGCATCCTTCCTGGGGCTATGCTGATGAATATACCTGGCAAATACTTCTTTGCCTGTTCCGCTCTCGCCTTCCAGAAGTATTGTTGTATCGCCGCTGCCGGCTAATTTTTCTACCGAGGAAAGCAATCTATTTATCTTGGAGCTTTTTCCGAAAAAATCCCGGGTAAGCTCATCTTCCTTAACCATTAACTGGAGTTTTTCTACCTCAGTTCTTAAAACAACATTATCGAGTGCTTTTTTTAGTACAATTTGTAACTGATCTATATCGATGGGTTTTAAAAGGAAATCGTAGGCACCGGATTTAATAGCAGTAACCGCCATTTTAACATCCGAGTATCCGGTAATCATTATAACCGGAATATGAAAATATTTATTTTGAAATTGCTTGAGAAGTTCTAGTCCGTTATGCGTAGTTAAATAGATGTCGAGCAGAATAACATCCGGTTCGAATTCTTCTATTTTATTAAATGATTCGCCTGCCTCCTGACAAGTTTCAACTTCATATTCGAGTTTTGTCAGAAGTTTTTTTAATGAGATGCAGATAAGATTATCATCATCGATGATTAATATTTTGAATTTCGGCATTTCCCTTCTTTAGCTCTTGGTTAAACTTAATAAAGAATTTTGTACCGTTACCAACAGTACTTTCGAAATTTATATCAGCTTGACATTCTTCTAAAAGCATTTTACAAACACTTAAACCTAAACCGGTACCATTTTCCTTATTGGTATAAAAATCTTGAAATATTTTCTCTTTATTATCATCGCTTATGCCAATGCCGTTATCCATAATTTCCCAAATTAAATAACCTTCATTGTCTAAATATGTTTTTATTTTTATTCTTCCGCCGGAAGAACAAGATTCTATTGCATTAGTAATTAAATTAATAAAAACCTGCATTAGCTTGCTTTTATCAAAATATCCGTAATCCGAAGAGGAATCAAGATCTAGAGTAATCTTAACACTTTTTCTCTCGGCACTGGTCCGCATAATATCATAAGCGCTTTTTGTTACGGCATTTATAGAACAGATTGTTTTACCGTTGAAATTTTTGCGTGTAAAAGTAAGAATATCATCAATTAAATATTGAATACGATCTAATGCATCAAGGCAGACACCTACAGATTCTACAGCCTCCGCAGGGAGATCAGTTTCAATCATCTTTAAATAATCTAGGTTCAATTTAACTACAGAAAGAGGGTTACGAAGATCATGCACCAAGCTTGCTGATAATTTGCCTAAAAGTTTTAATTTGTCGTCCTGGACGGTATCAATTGTGGACATTATCAATTCTTTTTAAATTAGAATCTAATATCTTTTTATTTTAGATAACTATAATAAAAATTTAGCCGAACATTAGCAAACTAATTTTTATAAAAGTTAATTCAGCATGAATTATTCTTCGGAGGGAAAAATATTTATTTCATCCTTTCTTAATTTGATTTAGGATTTTGTCCGCAACTTTGTTTATAACTTCGTTTTTGTCGTAAAAATTATTTTGAATTTTATCTTTAATTTCTTCCAATTTTGTTTCTTTATCGTTAGATTTTTGAATGCTTAAAGCTTCTTTCGATAATTCCAGTTTATCTTTAACAGATTTACCGTTGTTGTTTTCGTTGTTTTTCGGCTTTTGAGTAGACTTGGCACCCGAATAATAATTATTATTTGATAGAGGTTTTATTTGCATTTTTTCACCTGATATAGTTGACTAATTTCCGTTTATTTTGAGTATACCTCATTTGAGATTTTATACTATCCAATTCTATTTTTTTATTCTCAATAATATTATCGAAAGTTCTTTTTATTTGTTTAGTTAATTTAGTTAAATCTTGTTCAAAAATCATCAACTCTTCCCTGGAATAATTGGCTAAAAGAAAAGATTTGTACGTCTGTGACTCTTTAAGCAACTTTTTAACAAAAGGAAAATTCCGGTCAAAGTTATTATTTGTAGTATTTTTTAAGATTTCTTCAACTTCAAAAAGGAGAAGTTTTATTTTTTCAATTTTTTCTTTCATACAATTTATGAGTTAAAATAATCCGTAATATTTACACCAAAATAAGTTTGTGCCGTATTTGTTAAATCCACTAATTGTGCCTGCAGTTTTTCATATTGAGTTCTTAAAGCATCTGATCTTTTAGTAATACTAGTTTGAGCCGTAGATATTCTATCGCTGTAATTTTGAACATTTGTATCGAAAGCCGATTGTTCCGAAGTTAAAAATCCTGTAGATCCGACATAAGGATTTAAAGAATTGTAAAGAGTATTTGCAATCCCGTTGGTTGAATTAAATAAATCCTTTACTTCAGGTAAGTTATTTTTTAAACTTTGAGTTAACAATGAACTGTCGTTAACACTTAAGCCGTTTGTAGAATCGAAAGAAATACCGATTGAAGAAAGAAGATTTAGGGCATTCGCAGATAACCCCGATACTTGAGAAATAGAAGCCTGCGACATAATATTTAAAATTGATGATGCATTGGTATCACCTGATAAAACTCCTCTGCCGGCAGTATCGGATACAGCGGAATTTGTTTTAAGATATTTATATAAATCGTTAAAATTAGTAATAAATGTATTTATCTTCGATGTAATTGAAGAGGTGTCGCTGTTAACCGATACTTTAGCGTTAGGATCGGAAGACTGCATTACGGAATTTAATTTAAATGTAACACCGCTGGCTAAATCGCTAATTGAATTTGAATCTCTTTGTATTTCCAATCCGTTAAAATTTAATTTTGCATTTAACTGATTTCCTGTAAGAGTTGTATCGGAATAGACATAACCGGCAGTATTCGAACTTTGATCAAAAGTGGTTCTGTTTGTTCCGAGATTAAAATTTATGGAGCTTAACGCTGTTCCGCTTCCGGTATCCGTAATATTTTTTAATATATTATCAAGGCCCGAATTCTTGGAAGTAATTGAAAGCTGCGATAGACTTGTTGATGGCGTAAAAGCCGAAGCAGTAACAACACCTGAAGCCGCTATTAAGTTTGAGGTGGTAATTCCCAGGTCCGAGGCAAGTGTTCCGCTTGAATCCGATATACTAATACTCTTTGAAGTATCGTTAACCGTAATCTGCAGCATCTCATTTGCTGAATTGTTGGGATCCGTAACTTTTTGAGCAGTAACCCCGGAAACATTTGAATTTATATTTTGGACCAGGTCGGTTAGTATCTGGTCGTAAGTCTCACTTCCGCTTCCTCCCGAATTTACGCTGACCGTAGTTGTCGTTCCGCCGACATTAAAAGATATCGTACTGGCTGCTCCTGTATAAGAACTTGAAGAAGATTCGGATTGAGAAGTAACTACCGCCTGATTGGAATTTATTGCGTCGGAAATTTTTTGCATAACCGTCTGGTTCGTTTCCCCGGTTCCGAAAGTTACGCTAACATTACTTACAAGATCACCTGAAGTACTTCCGGTAGTAATTTGAAATGTATGCGTTCCCGTAATTGAGTTTGCAGTATCGGAAGCCAAACTTTGAGATATTGCAATATCGTTTTTAGCAAGCTGCTCTACTCTTATATCATAGCTGCCTACCGAAGCGGAAGTATCCGCTGTTGCCGAAACAAAATTCGTATCGGATGAGTTTGCTGCAACAGCTGCAAAAATAGAGCTGCTGTCTGCTGCAGTAAATCCTGATAGACCGGAAACAAGCGTATTCAGCTTTGATGCAATAGTAGAGTATGATGAAGAAAGGGTTTGATATTTTTTTTGAACTGTTTGTAACGGTGTTATGTATAAACTATTCTGTTGTGCCTGGTATGCGCTTATTAAAGAATCAATTCCAGATGTGGTTAAAATTGAACCCGACATTTTATTACCTTTACATATTAAATGCTGTTAGCCAAGATTCCCTTAATTCGGTTAATATCTTAAGAACTATATCATAGTTTTTATTTCTCATTTCATCCTGGCAATATTGATATAGGTTGTTTAACCCCGAAGAAATTTCAGCTACTTCTTCACTGTCCCACCTTAAGGAATTTATTAATTCCTGTAACGCACTGTTTGTTTTGGCTAGATTTCTTCTCTGACAATTAAGAATAGCAAAATCATAAATTTTAATTAAAAGCTGCTGCGGAGTAGATTCCAAAATTTCTTTTACAAGATAATTATTGATTCGGTTCGAATTTCTTTTTGCCAGAGTCATATTATACATTTTTTTCCTTTAAGTTGTTTTTTAGAAAGCCCTCTCCATTTTTTGAATGGAGAGGGAATTTCTAATTATTACCTATTATTGAAAGAGACGAAGAAGATTCTGCGGAGCAGAGTTTAATTGAGACAACATAGAGGTAGCAACCTGCTGTTGAATTTGACCTTTAGTTG
>CAZHBJ010000118.1:0-10804 GCA_964530445.1 uncultured Ignavibacteriaceae bacterium | reverse complement strand
CTTTCCAATTTTTTGCAACTGCCATAGCAGCGGCAGTAGTTGGTCCGCCCATATTTGCATTCGAAGCAATAACAATTTCCGCAAGATCGAGTTTAAATAACTTGCTTGCAGTTAAGATAAATATAAGGTGGATCAACAATATTACAGCAGCAAAGAAAAATAAAATCGGTCCCACTTTTAATACCACGTAAATATTTGCGCTTGCACCTATTACAACAAAAAATATCTGCATAAGCAAAGCGCCGATTTGATCGGCACCTTTAATTGTCCCGATCTGCTTTGGAAACACCGTAGCTAATAAAACAACAATTGCCGTAATAATTAATATTCCGCTTCCCTGAATTTTAATAAAACCTTCTAAAAGAAATCCGGCGGCACAAATTGAAAATCCGACAGCTAGTCCTTTTGCCATATTAAATAAATCCGGTTTTTCCTGTTCGTTTATTTTAATATTTTCATCTGTTGTATTTGCCTTATCATCATGCTCAGTAGAATATAATTTTTTAAAAAATGTACTGTTAGGAATTGCAAACAAAATTACAAAGTAAGTTGCCATAACAAGGTTATCGGCAGCTACGCCGGCGGTTAACAAATCTCCCGCACGCAGGTGAAGCGCGGCAGCAGTTGCTACATAATTCATCGATCCGCCTATATATGTCGAACAGAAAATACCTGCCAGCTTCCAGCCTTCTGGACCCAAATTAAATATTTTATATGCGATGATGGTTCCGATTATCGTACCTATAGCTCCGAACAAGAAAGCAATTAATGTAGGACCGGCCTCTTTAATTATCTTTCTAAGGTTAGCTTTAAAAAGAAGAAGCGGAATTGCGAGCGGAACAAGATAATTCCAAACCAAATCATATGCAGGTGCCTGAGTAGGAATTACCGAAATGTTTGAAAGAATAAAAGCAAGGATTATGGCTATGACAACTGCGGAAAGCTTTGAACCTATTTTAGATTTTTCCGCCCACAAGCTGAATGCGGCAATTATGAAAAGAACTGCCCAGAGCGCCCAATTGTTGTTAGCAGTAATAAGAGTTCCTTCAAACAATTTTCCCTCCTGATTATACTTTTAAATTTATGATGTGCGAAAATTAAAATAGGATTTTATTTTATAAGATGCTGAAATATTTTAATGAGAGTAATAAAATAATAATTAATACCGTTAATGATTTTATCTTTTAAATAAAGTTGGTTATTACATGTGCGATTGAGCTTTAAATTGAGCAGATGAATACTTAAATTATCAAAACTAAAAATTAAAATTCTACCTGGATTCAAGTTTTACTTCACCGCAAGCGGATTGTAATTAAATAATAAGAAATGAATACTTCCATCGAAAAAAATAATTTCGATTTTATTATTAACGACGAATCGGCATTGGAAAAAAATTATACCGGCTCTGAATTCATCGAAGAAGAAATTACTCTGCCTTCGCCTTACGGAGCATCAAATTTAAAACAATGGAGATTCGACGGGATTAAAATGGGATTCATAAAACATGATTTTAAGGATTATTTTTCATTTAAGAAAGAAAACAAATGCACGGTCGTAAATTTGGAATTCAACTTAAAGGGAAATTATTTAATTCGTCATCTCGGAAAAGAATATAATGTTAAAAGCGGTCAGCACAATATTGTCTATACACCCGGATTCAGCAACACTTTTATAAATAAGGATCTGGAAGGTGAAACATTCTACGTACAATTTAATCCTGATTTATTCTTAAAGATTACCGAAAACAGCAACGATACAATTAAGAAATTTTCAGATAAAATAATTAGAGGAAAGCCTGCCGTTATAGGAAGTAATTCATTATCGATTAACATTGAACTTCAAAGAGCAATAAGTGATGTAAGAAATTGCCGGTTTAAGGGAAGATTGAAAAAATTATTTATGCTTTCCAAAAGCATTGAGATACTTGTTCTGCAGGCAGAAGCATATCATCTTGCCGAAAGTAAAATAAATTACTATTGTAAAGATAATTCCGATAAAGATAAGATATATTTTGCCCGGGATTATATTTTGAAAAACATTAACAGCCCGCCTAGTCTGTCGGAACTAGCTAAAATAGCAGGAATAAACGAGTACAAATTAAAAAGAGGATTTAAAGAAAATTTTCATACAACAGTGTTCGGTTATTTATCCGAACGGCGGCTTGAATTAAGCAGGCTTGCTTTGCTGGAAAATAATAAAACCGTAAGCGAAGTCGCTTATGAATTCGGTTATTCTTCGCCGCAGCATTTCAGTAATGCATTTAAAAAGAAGTTCGGACTCTCTCCGAAGTATGTCCAGAAGTAGGAATTATTTCCGGAATATGTAAGTTTTATTCCTGAATATGTAAGTTTATAAAATTATTTCGGCTTATCTTTTATTCGTCCTAAAAAATTCTAATATCAATATAGTTTTAAATTGCGGATAAAATGAAAACTTAATTATTGGATAAAAGTTCGATGCATTTAAAGATAAAGAATATTATTACTTTCTGTTTAATAGGGATTGCAGCTTACATGGCCACAGATGTAATTCACGAAGTAATAGGACATAGCGGTACATGTTTAATAATAGGACAAAAAATTAAATTATTAACATCGGTTTATTTTAAAAGTAAACCCGGAAGTGTACTAACGGATCTCGGAGGACCGGTATCAAATTTACTTTTCGGCTTTTTGATATTTTATGTCCTTAAACAAAACAAAAATATTCCCGTTACCATAAAACTTTTGTTAACACTTACTATGCTCTATAACTTTTATTGGTTTTCGGGTACAATACTGCAGTCTGGTTTTAGTAAAATAGGTGATTTTACTTATGCAGTAAAACAATTAAATATAGGTATGTCTGGTAAATTCATTTTGATAATCGGAGCACTTACTTCATATTATTTTTCTATTAGATTAAATAAAACACATTTTAATAAAATAAAATTACTCCTTCCGGAATTTCCGTTAAAGCAATTCGTTTACTATTCATATATTGCTGCCGCGGTCTCTGCAACTACTGCAGGATTATTTTTTCCCCGTCAGACAATTATGGCAGCACATGAAGGATTGCTGGAAATGATAGCTTCACTGCCGATTGTCTTTATCGGTTCTAAAGAAAAATTAAAAATTGATGCTTACGATATTAAATCAAACCTTATAACATTTAATTTAATTGTTATCATTCTATATATTTTATTTTGCTTTACACTTGGCAGAGGCTTTGTCATGTAATATACCTGGTTATCAGCAGCTCATAAATATTTCTTTATAATTTATTAGAAGAAAAAGAAATTAAAAATTGAAAGAGGTGAAAAATGAGAGATGATTTAATTGTTTCGGAATCAATTGAAATAAACACCGAACCTGATAAAGTGTGGGAAGCATTAACCAATCCTGAAATTATAAAAGAATATTTATTCGGCACACAAACTATAACAGACTGGAAAGTCGGCAGTGATATTATTTTTCAGGGTGAATACCAAGGGAAAATATATCGCGATAAAGGCGTAATAAAAGAGTACATTCCGAATAAGTTAATCAGCTACAGCTATTGGAGCGGCTTTTCGGGGTTGGAAGATAAGCCTGAGAATTATTCTTTAATAACTTATAATGTTGAGGCAATCAATGATGAGAAAACTAAATTTACCTGGGCACAAAAAGGGTTTGCTGACGAAAAAGGATATGAGCATTCGAAAAAAGGGATGAAAGAGTTCCTCGAAAAAATAAAAAACATAATAGAAAGATGAATGGTTTTAATTATTATTATTTGGGAGTAAACAATGATAACAAAAGAAAATCTAAGTAAATTATTTAAAAAAGAATTTGCAACAACTCTTAAGGTTATGAATGCATTCCCGGAAGACAAATTAGATTTTACTCCTCACGAACGGTCTCAGACTGCAAAAAAGATTTTGTCAACATTTGTGTTTGAAATGTTTTTAACGGAGTCTTATGTCTTCGGCGAAAAACTGGATAGATCGGTTTTTCAGAATTATAATCCTAAAGACCTGCACGCAATTATTGAAGATTTTAATAATCAGACATCAATTGTAATTAACAAATTATCCGATATATCGGATGATGAAATTAATAAGACCATTGAATTTGCCGGGACAAAATTTATTGCCGATGAATTTATGTTAATGATGCTTTTCGATCAGATACACCACCGCGGGCAAATGTCTGTTTATATTCGTTTGGCGGGCGGAAAAGTTCCATCGGTTTACGGACCGTCGGCGGATGATCCTTCAACAAATTTATAAGTAATAAATCTGTTGAGAATTGAATTAAATATTTATAATGCCAAATCGGTAATTTATATAGGAATAGAATTTAAATCTTGCTGATAATAAATTCTAATTCCAAACCCGGGTTACAAATTTTGTTTCTATAAAATTGCAAGCTAATGCTTAGTTTAAATTCTTACTATTTCATTTGCATATTGTATTAATTCCAAATTGCTTTTCACAATCTTTTTAGCTTCTAAGTAAATTGTGTCTTCCATTCCGATTCTCCCGTCATAACCTCTCCGCGCAGCTTCTCTTAGCATATCCCAACAAACAGTGTTGAAGCCGTGAAGTAATCTGGGAATCTTAATATTTGATTTGTCGAGAACACTTTCTATTTCATTAACGGTTTTAATTGCAGGTTCAAGTTCCTCCTCTTCCGGTTCAATCAATATTCTGCAGCAGGTTTTAACCGAATCACTCTCAACAAATATTTCGGCAGCCTTTTTTTCATTTAATCCTGCCTCTATTAATATTCCTTTTGATGACAACAGCTTTGCTGTTTCAATCGCATTATCTTCAATCATATTTACGGAAATAAAGTCTGGTAATTTCTGCCATCCTTTTAAATAACTTTTTCTTTTTTCAAAATCCGGTTCAATCCAATCACCTGAACTTATTCCTAATTTAATTTCCGGCGATATGCTTTTAATTAGAGAAACCAGATTATCAACATCATCCGGCTTTAAACTTTCTTTCCCA
Organism: uncultured Ignavibacteriaceae bacterium; assembly: GCA_964530445.1. GTDB lineage: Bacteria > Bacteroidota > Ignavibacteria > Ignavibacteriales > Ignavibacteriaceae > FEN-1297. Next base: position 5,829 of record CAZHBJ010000118.1, on the reverse strand, counting down.
TTCTTATCGTAGCAATGAATATGAAAAATTTTGCAGCCGTAGTTGAACAATGTTCTGACTTCTTTCTCAATTTCCTCCAAAGAATGAGGAATATATTTGTTCTCTGTTTTAGAGCGGGCCCCGTTCAGTGCAATTTTAATAAGCATAAAAAATATTTCCTTTATGAGTTATATCAAATATGAAGGTATTTATTTTATCAAATAATTCCTTTACTAAAATATAAATCTTATTTTTATACTTTAATAACTGAAATTACTATCAAATTTAATTTTATAAATAAATCCGGAAATAAAGAATATTTCTGCCAAGTGATTTTTTGAAAGAAAGGTTGTTAAATGAAATACAGAAAGTTGGGAAATACAGAAGAGAACTTATCTGCAGTGGGATTGGGCTGCATGGGGATGAATCATGCATACGGCATAAGCAATGAAGAAGAATCCGTAAAAGTTTTACATAGGGCATTGGATCTTGGGATTAATTTTTGGGATACTGCCGATATGTATGCCAAAGGCAAAAACGAGGAACTCGTTTCAAAAGTTCTCTCTTCTAATAGAGAAAAAGTTTTTATCGCAACAAAATTCGGGTTTAGATATAAGGATGAACACGGCGGGTTTAAAAATATGGACAGCGTATACCTCGACTGCCGTCCGGAATATATTAAAACTGCTGTAGAAGCAAGCTTAGAGAGATTGAAAATCGAAACAATTGATTTGTACTATGCGCATAGAATCGATCCCAAAGTTCCATTGGATGATATTATAGGTGCAATGGCGGATTTGGTTAAGGAAGGAAAAGTCCGTTATCTCGGTTTATCGGAGGCTTCTGCCGATTCAATAAAAAAAGCAAATGCAGTTCACCCGATCGCAGCTTTGCAAAGCGAATATTCTTTGTTAACCAGAGATGTTGAAAAGGAAATAATTCCGGTCTGCCGTGAATTGAACATATCATTAATTCCCTTCAGCCCTCTTGCCCGCGGATTAATGACAAACACTATTAAAAGAGAAACATTTCCGGAAAATGATTTTAGAAGAACCATACCTCGCTTTGATGATAAATACTGGGAAAATAATTCTAAGCTTGCTTCCGGATTTGAAAATCTTGCAAAAGATAAAAACTGCACGCCTGCACAGCTCGCTCTTGCATGGGTGCTTGCGCAAGGTGAAAATGTTATTCCTATTCCGGGAACAAAAAAAATAAAATATCTTGAAGAAAATGCAAAAGCGGCAGATATAAATCTTAATGTTGAAGATTTAAATGACATAGAAAACTTAATGAAAAAATACCCGGATATAGGTCCTAGGTACAATACAAGCACGATGAAGCTTGTAGATAAAAAGTAGCACCTGGCTGAACTTTTATGGGAATAAAGTTAGTAGTAAATAAAGAAATTTTAATTGAAGCAGATACTTCAAAAGTCTGGGATGCAATAACAAATCCGGTTGTGACAAAACAATATATGCACAACAGCGAAGTTATTTCTGATTGGAAGAAAGGCAGCTCAATTATCTGGCGGGATGCTGACACTAAAAAAGTTCATGTAAAAGGAATTATTCTTGAAATTGAAACAGGACAATTATTAAAAACAAAGGATTTAAGCATTGATTCCGGCCTGCCGGATGTTGAATCAAATTATTCATACGTTACTTATGAGCTGACTGAAGAGAACAGCAGAACTAAATTAAAAGTAAGAGAAGATAATTTTAACGGTGATGAAAAAAGATATAAAGATTCCGATAAATTTTGGGATACGGTTCTTAAAGGCATGAAAGAATTGTTGGAAGGTTAATTAATTTAAGATTGCGAATTATAATTTTATTAAGGATCGTTTACAAAATGTATAAAAGTATTTCAGCTGCATTATTTGTTTTCACTCTTCTTTTGGTGATTCCCGGGTGCGGATCTTCTTATATATCTACAAAGGAGAATAGCCTAAACTTTCCGAACAACCGGTACGAATTGGATTCGGGCTGGGTATGTAAAAATATTAAAGATATAAAATCAACCGGGGAAGAATTATCCCGAACATCTTTTTCATTATCCGGCTGGATGCCTGCAACTGTACCAGGCACTATATTAACGACACTGCTAAACGACAAATTGATTCCCGATCCGTTTTACGGAATGAATAATAAGAAAATCCCGGATATATATGATACTGGACGCGATTATTACACTTACTGGTTTGTAAAAAACTTTCATGAAAATATTCCCGCCGGCAGCGAGCAGGTCTGGCTGCATTTCCGGGGAGTTAATTACAGCTGCAATGTATATCTGAACGGACATAAGCTTAACAAATCAAGACATTACGGAATGTTCCTCCGTCAAACTTATAATGTTACTTCTTTTCTTTCCAAAGACGGAAATAACCGGCTGGCTGTTATTGTATATCCCCCGGATCCTGTGGGTAATCCGAACGGCGGTCAGGGCGGTGACGGAACAATCGGACGTAATGTATCCAGCCAATTTACTGCAGGCTGGGATTGGATTCAGCCGGTTCATGATAGAAATACAGGTATATGGGATAAAGTAACAATTGAAAAGACAAATGCAATCGAATTAAAGTACCCGCACGTTATTACAATAGTTCCGGGAATAAGATTTCCCGGGCAGCCTCAGGCTCCTGCCATTATCAGAACAAGTACGGAAATTAAAAATCCGACTAAACAGGTTATTAAGGGAACAATGCAGGTCGATATTGAAAATGATATCATAAAAAAAGAAATATCGCTTCAGCCTGAATCTACAACCAAAGTTCAATTGCAGGATTTTAAATTGAAAAATCCAAAGCTCTGGTGGCCGAACGGATATGGTAAACAGCCGCTATATAAGTTGACGTTCCGGTTTATAGACAGCGACGGGCAACTTATGGATGAAAAAGTAATAACAACAGGGATACGTGAAATTAAAACCAAATGGAACAGCCGTACAAGAAGCCGTGAAGTACTTGTGAACGGGCAGAAAATTTTTATTAAAGGAGGAAACTGGATCACTTCGGATGAAATGTTCAGATTTACTCCTGAACGTTACGATGCGGAAATTCGGTTTCACCGCGATATGAATCTTAACTTAATTAGAATATGGGGCGGAGGTTTAACCGAGAGACCGGAATTTTTTAATGCCTGCGATAAATACGGGATACTTGTATTTCAGGATTTCTGGATGTCGGGCGACTGCGACGGCAAATGGTTTGATCCAATGAAGAAAGAAGATCAGTGGACACGGCGCAAATATCCGGATGACCATAAGTTATTTTTAGAATCAATAGCAGACCAGGTTAGGATGATCCGTAACCATCCTTCGCTTGCGTTTTACTGCGGCGGAAATGAAATTCCGCCTCCTAAGGATATACTTACTGTAGTGGAGGATTCTTTACTTCCGGCTCTGGACAGCACGCGGTACTTTTTCGAATATTCAAATGTTGATAGTATGTCTCATAATTCTATCGGGGGGAACGGAGACGGCACTTATCATATCCAGCCTCTCAGCTACTTCTGGGAAGAACGATCCTTTCCTTTTAATTCCGAAATAGGATCTGTAGGTATGGGAGATTATCAATCGCTTGAGCGATTTATTCCGCCGAAAGATCTGGTCCTTCCGGGCTCAACATGGACCGATATGGATTCGGTGTGGAGGTACCATAAATACAGCGGGTACGGTAAATTTATAGATGCATACGGAATACCTAAAGACTTGAAAGATTTTGCCGATAAAGCACAGCTCGTAAACTATAACCAGTACAGGGGATTAATGGAAGGTCATATTGCTCATATGTGGGACTGGTATACCGGGGTTATTATCTGGAAAACTCAAAACCCGTGGACAGCATTGCGCGGACAGATGTATGATTATTACCTTGATCCTAACGGCGGCCTGTACGGCCTGCATCATGCGGATGAACCTTTGCATGCAATGTACAACCCCGTGAACGGAATGCTTCTGGTTGCGAATAATACCTTTAAGCCGCTCCATGATATTATGATTCAAGCGAAGGCTTATAGCATTGCAGGTCGTGATTCCCTGGTTTTCCAGTGGTTAATTGAATTAAGTCCGTCTTCTGTTCAGAAGATGGAATCCGTAAAGAGAATTCTGGATAAGTTGTTTTCTGCCGAGGGAGGATTTTTATCTTTACGTTTACTCAGTACATCTCATAAAATTCTTGATGATAATTTCTACTGGCTGCCTGATTCAACAGGGAATTACAGCGGACTGCAGCAGATGCCTAAAGCAGGAGTAGCGGTCACAGCTATGAAAGTAAGCGACGGACGAATCAAAGTTGAGATTGATAATCCGCCGGGAGGACCGGTTGCGTTTTTCAACCGTATTTCTCTTGTGAACGGGATAACTAAAAAAAGAATACTGCCGGTTTTCTACAGCGACAATTATGTTTCCGTATTGCCCGGAGAAAAGAAAACGGTTTTTATCGACTACACTGATAAAGACTATATTAATAATGCCGAAGTCTCGATAAGCGGCTGGAATGTAGATGAAAAGTTTGTTGAAATTATAAAGTAAAAGGGATAACGGTGTTTAAGGTTATTAGGTTAACGTAATCATTTAAAAGAAATAATCCACGGGTACACGGTTTTGATTAATATTTTATATTTCCCATGAAGTCCCTCACCTTATCCTTCCTGCGCATTTATATTTTCAAATCTGTAAAATGGATTAAATAATCTGTGTAATTGAAAAAGCAAAAACAACTTTGCTGAATTCCGAAAATACCGTAAGTGAAATTGCATACGATCTGGGATTCGAGTACCCGCAGTCGTTCGGAAAGCTTTTTAAAAACAAAACCGGCGTCTCACCCGCCAGGTATAGAATATTGAATTAAAAAAGCAGGCTGCCGGCAAATTTGCAGTTATTTATTTTAATATTATGATAAATGGTTTTGATTTTGCCGAACAAGGATTAATTCAATGTTAAAAAAATTTTATTCTTCGGGAATATCTATCATTTTTGTTTTATATTTAATAGGGATGTTTCAAAGAGTGAATACAAAAAATTAAAAGGGACACCGCATTTTTATTATAATTTATTAAATTTTTATAATGAAAAATCCAATTAAAAGAATTGCTTTAATTTTAATCATGATAGTTATTCTTCCGGCCTTAATTTTTTCAATCTATGAAATAAATACTCTAAGTGAAAGGGAAAAGGTAATTGAAGAAATTTACGGCAACCAGCTTGACGCTATTTTATTTTCCGTGAATCAGTATTCGGAGGATGTGATATCAAACTGGAGAAGCAGAGTAGATTTGTTCTTAACAGAAAATTATAAACGTCCCGAACTATTTAAAACGAAAATAGACAGCTTCATCAATATTAATAGTACGATAAAACTAATAGCCTTTTTTGATAACGCAAAAGCTAAAAGCATAAACGAATATTTTAACGGCGGCGAACCGGAACAAACCGTTAAAGTTTCCACGTTGAAAAATATTTTAAAGGAAAATTCGGGTGATATAAAAAGACTCTATACTTATAAAAGGGGCGGATATGGAAAGATTGAACCGCTTGCAATGGATTCGACGGGAAGAAATTTGTTTTTATTATTCTTACCTGATGATCCCGCCGGATTAAAGAATATTTGCATTATTGTTATGGATCCTGTTCGGTTTGCAAGAGATATTTTGGGAACTAAAATCAAGTCGATAGCAGAAAATAAATTTATAATTACATGCTCATCCGTTAAGGCGAAGAATGCAGACGATTTTATATTTGCCACGGACAGACTTAATAACCAGGAAGTACGGCATAAGAAAAATCTGTGGCTAATTCCGGATTATCAAATCGGGATTCTTTTAAAAGGCGGAACAATCGAAGCACTGG
>CAZHBJ010000117.1:0-10877 GCA_964530445.1 uncultured Ignavibacteriaceae bacterium | reverse complement strand
TTCATATCAAATTTTTTCTCCATTGTCGTAAATAAGAATTATTCCATGACTTCAATTTTGGCACCATTTTTCTTCCTGTGGTATTTTAAGAAGAAAAGAGGAACAAATATTAAAATAGAAATTGCCGCGCCTACAATAAAATCGTCGGCAATGCCCTGGATGAATGCCTGGTTAACAACATTCTGAGCTATTAACACTTTTGCTCTAGCCATCATTTCACCGTCTGCACCTCCAACTGACTGTTGAACAAAATGTCTTAATCCATATACCGTATGTTGAAATGTAGCCGAAGTAGAATTGAGAGCTTCACCATACATAGCCTGGTGAAAATTAACTCTTTGAGTAAGCAGCGAGCCTAAAATTGCAACACCAAAACTGCCGCCGACCTGTCTTATTGTATTAAACAATCCGGTAGCTTGAGCCATCTTTTCTCTGGATATATCGTTTATAGCAATTGTACTAAGCGGTATAAACATAAAACCAAGTCCAAAACCTCTAATTACAAGTGGAATCATAATATCTTTATATTCTGTATATAGAGAAAGATCACCGTACATATACATACTGATAAATGTTAAAATAATCCCGATTGCTATTGGGATTTTGGGATTAAGTTTATCGGTCATCTTCCCTGCGATAGGAGACATTATTGCCTGTATAATTCCTACGGGAAAAAAGACCAAGCCTGCCTGCAGCGCTGTATATCCCAAAGAATTTTGTAAATATATAGGTAGCAGAAACGAATTTCCGAAAAATGCTAAACCGAAAATAAACAGCATTATATTCGCCATAGCGAAGTTTCGGTTTTTCAAAATCCTTAAATCAATAATAGGGTGCTTTACCGAAAGTTCGGTGGCAAGAAAAACCACAAAACCGACAAATGAAATTGCAAAGCAAGTTAGAATAAAGTTCGATGTCCAACCGCCGGTATTCCAATTTGCATTGCCGTCTGAAAGTGCCAATAAAAGAAACGTTAAAAATAATGTCATAGAAATAAAACCGATTATATCGAACGAACGGGTAGTTTCGGTTTTGTATTCTCTTTGAATAATTAACGTTGCGATAATAGCAACAATGCCTACGGGAACATTGATGTCAAATATTGCATGCCAGCTAAAGCTGTCTATTAAATAACCGCCAAGCATGGGACCTAGTGAAACAGAAGCTGCCGCCGCCACACCCCAAAAACCAAGTGCAGTACCTCTTTGCTCCGGCGGAAATTCCCTGGTAACAATTGCCATTCCTACAGGCATAATGAAACCTGCACCGGCGCCTTGTATAAGACGGAATACAATCATCATGTTTTCATTTGCAGAAAGGCTGCAGAAGAGAGAGCCGACGGTAAATAAAAGTAATCCCAAATTATATGTTTTTTTATATCCCAGGTGATCTGCAATCCACCCTGATGAAGGAAGAACAACTGCAAATATCAAAAGATAACCTGTAAGAATCCATTCAATCTTATCAACACTAACACCAAAGGCCGCCATCATTTTCGGCAAGCCTACATTCACAATCGTAATGTCGAGAACAGCCATAAAGGTTCCAAGCATAACATTAGCAAGCACAATCCACTTATAAGCGGAATGCTGATGCATGTTGGAAAGAGTTAAAGCAGCACCGTTATTTGTATTTTTTGCCATTAATTATTTTACCTTAACTTTAATCTCAACAGACATTCCCGGTAATAATTTTATTTTAGCCGGCGGATCTTTTTGTCCTATCATCTTTACTGTTTTTATTGATATTTTAATCGGCACTCTTTGAGTGATCTTTGTGAAGTTTCCAGCCGCATTTGAAGGCGGGATTAAAGCAAACTGCGATGCGGTGCTTGAACCTATCTGATAAATTGTTCCTTCAAATTCTTGATTGGGATATGTATCAACAGAAATTTCCACACTGTCTCCAAGATGAATTTGTGCTAATTTTGTTTCTTCAAGATCGGCGGTTACCCAAACGTTTTTCAAATTATAGACAGTAAAGATCGGCTCGCCCGGAGAAACAACATCACCGGTTAATACCCACCTTTTGGCTACTACACCATCCATAGGTGCAAATATTTGTGTATTTGCTAATTGTGTTTTTACCACATTCAACTGCGCCTGAGCGGTGCCGATTTTCACACGGTCGATATTTAATTCGGCTTTTGCGGCTTCATATGCTTTTTGTGCATGGTCATATTGTACTTTAGGTATTATATTCTCTTTAAATTGTTTTTCCGCTCTGGCATAGTCGTCATTTGTTCTTGCTACATTAACTTTTGCCAGGTTTATACTTTCTTTTGCTAATGCAAGTGCAGCTTTTGCCTGTTGTTCTCTTGCTTTCAAATCGGTAGAATCAAGTCGAACAAGCAGCTGCCCTTGTTTTACAGTATCACCTTCATCCACTGTTAAATTAGTAATACGCCCAAGCATTTTTGAACTTATTGCCAGCTTATTTCCATCGATAAACGCATCATCTGTTGATATATAACCTAATTGGCCTATATACCAGTATATAGCTCCGGCAGCCGCAATTATAATTATAAAAAGCGGAATGAGTATTTGTTTCCTTTTATACATAGGTACCTCATTGATCTTTTGATCTTCACCGGAACTAGGTGCGCTCTTATTTTGGTTTTTCATTTCTTCGTCTTGTGCCATAAATTTTTTTCCTTATTAAATAAAATTTCTATTGATTATCTTTTTTTAATACCGTAAATAAAAATATCCGTTGCAATATTCATTTCTTCTTTTAAATTTTCTCTTATCTCATCATCAATTCCTTGTCCTTTGGCCCATCTAATTACATTGCATCTTAATCCTTGAAGTATATGCAGAAAAACTTCGGCAGTATTTTCATTCAAATCCGGGTTAAACTCGTTCGATTTTTTGCCTTCTTCGATAATTTTTTTAATTAAACTTTTTTCTACTTCGGCAAAGTCCCAAAATATCTTCTTGAATAATGATTTTGTATCGAAGTATGCATGAAGACTTAATGTACCTAGATTAAGAAGCTTCTGAAAGAAATTCATCCTTTGTTCTACATACATTTTAAGTTTATCCGATGCGGGATTAGGCTGATTTAGAATAAGCTCTATATTTTTTTGAAGCTCATTTAATTCCTGAGAAATAACTGCTTTAAATAAATCTTCCTTGGTTGGGAAGTAATAATAAAGTGATGCTTTTCCCATTTCAACATCGCCGGCAATCTCATCCATAGTTACTTTTGAAAAGCCGTAATGTGCAAAGCGTTTACGCGCTGCTTGAACAATGATTGTTTCTTTTTCTTTAATATTATCTTCTTGAGTCATTTTCCTACTTTCGACTGATTTACTTGACTGGTCGAAATATAAAATATTTATTCACATCTGTCAACCGTTTATATCATCCGGGAGATGCAGCAAATGATAAAAAGCACAGATTAAATAGATTATCCTTTATTTTATTAGATTTTCAAGGGTTTGGGTTAGAAATTTTAACTATTTACATCCAAGGTATTACTCATTTTTCATATCATCAATCATCTTTGTTTTCAAATCCCAGAGCTTATTTGTTAATGAAACATGATAAACATGCGGATTGATTAATCTCTTTACTCCCGGATCTAATAATTCGAGGTCGTTTGCAAGGGTACGTTTAATTTCATCAATTGAAGGAAAGTTATAAACCTGCATTCCGTCTTTTAGAATTTCAACCAGCAAAGGTTCGGATTTTGATATATGATTTTGCGTTATCTTTCTATGTTTTGCCGGATCGGTCGGATGGTGCAAAGATAAAACTTGAGTTGTATTAATTTCTTCTTCATCCAACCCAATTAAATCGGCAGTAGCTTTGTTATTATTATTATACATCCTCCAAACCTGCTTATTTCCGGGCAGAGGAATTTTTTCAGGAGTTTCCGAAATTTTAATTACCGGATCCCATTCGGAATTCTTTACTGCCACTAATTTATAAACTCCGCCAAGCGCAGGATCACCGGAGGAAGTAATTAATCTTGTACCAACGCCAAAGGTAAGTCTTTTTATCAAATTATCGGGATCAAGACCGTATTTTGGAGCTTCCTGTGTTATTTGAGTAATAATCTGCCAGATGTTCATTTCGTCCAATTCATTTGAAAGCACAATTTTTTCTTCCTTAAAGCCTGCGTCGTTCAATATTTTTGCAGCTTGAATACTTAAATATGCCAAGTCTCCGGAATCTAACCTTATACCAATTGGACGATGACCTTTTTTCTTCAACATATTAAAAGTTTTTATTGCATTAGGTATACCGCTTTCCAAAGAATTAATTGTATCAACCAAAAGAATACAATCATCTGGATAAAGATCCGCAAAAGCATTAAACGCATCCAGTTCGGTCATTCCCATCGAAATAAAAAGCTGAACCATACTATGTGCATGAGTTCCTTTAGGAGGATAACCGAGCAGAAGTGAAATACCGACATTTGATGTATAATCAGCGCCTCCAATTAAAGCGGCACGAACACCGGCAACTGCACCTCTATCCTGTGCTCTTCTTGCACCGAACTCTAAAAGCAGTTGACCTCTTGCCACTTCCTTAATTCTAGAAGCTTTAGTTGCAATAAGAGTTTGAAAATTTAGTTGGTTTAATAAAGCGGTTTCCAAAATTTGAGCTATTGCCAGCGGGCCCTCAACAACTGTTAAAGGTTCATAAGGATGGACAATACGGCCTTCCGGAATAGCCTTCAAATTTATTTTTCCAAAGTTTCCGTTTTTTAAAAGCCAGTTTAGAAATTCATCAGAGAAAAGCTGTTTGCCTGTTGATGTTTTAAGCTCTTTTAATAAAGCAATTTCGTCATTGCCGAAAGAAGAATTTTGCATCCAGTCGATCAGCCATTCCAGTCCGGCATTTACGCAATACCCGGCTTTATGCAGACCATAATCAGGGTACTGACGAAAGTAATGGTCGAATTGCGCGGATCTTTCATGTACACCCATTTTAAAATATAGCTGCGCCATCATTAGCTGGTACTGATCAGTAAATAATATACCTTCACTTATTTTTTGGTTGTATTTTTTTAACAATTTCAAACTCTATTTTTTTTGAGAAATTTTTCGAAACAAGGCAAAGTTAAAAAATTCAATAACAAAAGTGTGTAATAATAATTACTTTTCACTACTTTTAACCTTGTTAAAAAAATAATAGAATCAACATTTATAAACGAGAGATAATTTTAAATGATGAAACAATTTTATTTTACAATTTTGTTTTTAATCATACTTTGTGTTCCCAATTCAGCTCAATCTATTCAAAAGTATGCCGGCATTGGAAATTTAAAACTAGAAAACGGACAGGTAATTAAAGATTGCAAAATAGGTTACAGAACTTACGGTAAACTTAATACCGATAACACAAATATTATTTTATTTACAACATGGTTCGGCGGTAATTCTGAGGGACTTCAATTTTTAATCGGTCCCGGTAAGATAGCCGACAGCACTAAATATTTTATTATTGCCGTTGATGCATTAGGCGATGGTGTATCTTCCTCACCTTCAAATAGTAAATTGCAGCCCAATGAGAATTTCCCTCAATTTAATATTAGAGATATGGTAAACTCGCAATATAAATTTTTGACAAAAAATTTAGGTATAAAACATTTATTTTGTGTTATGGGCGGTTCAATGGGAGGTATGCAAGCTTTTCAATGGGTTGTAAGTTATCCGAATTTTATGGATAAAGCCGTTGTATGGGTTGGTTCACCGAAAGTAACTTCTTATGATCTTCTTTTGCTGCATACCGAACTGCAGGTAATAAATACGGAACTTAAGTGTAATTCACCAAAAGAAATGATTATGAAAGCAATAGCGGATATAACTGCTCTTAACATTACTACTCCCGAATATAGAGTAATTCACACAAAGCCTGAAGATTTTCCTTCTTTTATTAAAGACAGCCAAAAAAACTTTTCAAAATTATTTAATGTATATAATTGGAGAAGCCAGCTTAAAGCGATTATTTTACATGATGTATCTGCCCCTTTTAATGAGGATATGAAAACGGCTGCTGCAAGAGTAAAAGCAAAAATGCTGATAATCATTTCATTGCAGGATCATATGGTAAATCCGGCTCCCGCTATTAACTTTGCCGGAACTATTAAAGCACAAATATTTAAGTTGAACAATGATTGCGGTCATCTTGCGCCGGGGTGTGAAATTGTTAAGGTTAATAAGGTAGTAAATCAATTTCTTGATAAATAAAAAAAGTTTTTAACTTTTCAATTCTTTACTCAATTCAGCAAGTTTTGTGTTTGCCGAAAACGGTATTTGAGTATCTTCCACGTCTCTATCGGCCAGCATAGGAATTATGTTTGTAGTGTCGGTAAATGATTTCCTAATTACTAATTCTTTTAAAATATGATGAGCAGTTTCACAAAAGTTTATTGATTCGTAGTTCGTTATAATTGACTTTAATAAAGGTTTTACTGCATCCTTTTCCAATTCAATCATTCCTTCTGCAGCAACCCAGCGTATGTCTTCGTTTTCATCATCCAAACATTTTAATAATGTGGGAATTGTATCCGGGTGGGAAATACAGCTTATAGCTTTAATTGCTTCCCAACGCGTTCGGTACTCTTTTATATTTAACAAAGATTCAAGATAAGGTATAGCAGGTCTCCCAATCTTTATCAGCAAAACTCTTGCATTTTGTCTTTTTAAACCGTCCTTATTCGATAGAATTGCTATTAATCTTTCTATTCCGGTAACCTGAATTGAGAAATCTTCAGGTTTAAGTATAACATTGTCTTGACGCATAGCTTAATTTATTGTAACTCCTACTAAATAGTTTTTTTGTGATTTTATTATCATTTATATAAAATATTTGATTCAAACCATTTTCAATTTTATTAAATTATTTTAAATGAATATTTGCTAATAATTCGTGATAAGCAACATACTGCAATTACTTAAGATTATCATGATGATTTCACACGTTAAAAAAATATACAAATATTAGAACAGGGCTGATTTAATATAAATAGTTTTTATAAATCAGCCCCAAGTTAAAAATCCGGCAAAAAAACTTACTTGTTATTAGCTTTAATTATACTGTCGGTTTAACATCGTCAATTACTTTTTTTACGCCTTCAATTTTATGGCAATCCTTTAACAAATGATCAATTCCCCATATGTCATTACTATGTCCATTAATGGTTACAATACCTTTATTAACAGAGAAATGCGTATTTTTATCAAGAGGGAAATCATCTTTTATAATGTCATGAACTTCAGTGCGTATATTTTTATTACTCGTTGCTATTTTTTCCGGCAAAACTTTTATAAGGTTTATAATGCCGGTTGCGCCTTTTTGCCAAGATGCAACTGTTTCAGCTTCAAGCTTTTCCTTAGGATAACTAACTTCTCCGCTTAATATTACCAGTCCGTTACCGGCGACGTTAACTTTTATTCTATTAGGTTCTAAAATTGAATTATCAAGGTATATCTTATTTTCAATTCCGTATTTAATAAAATCTCTAGGCCGGATCGGAGCATTTACAGAAATAAAATCTTCAATACCTTTTACACCCGGTACTCTTGAGGCAATATCAAAAATATTATATTTATCATAAAGTGTATTTACCTGTCCTTCAATTGTAACAATACCCTTTTTGTTTGCAGTAATATTAAAATTTTGTGAGTAACTACTTGAAATTGCATCTGACACTTTTTGTGAGAGTGATGGCGATATATTTGCGGCCTTCAGATTAGAATTTATCCCGGCGATTAGAGCAAGAATTAAAACTGAAATTGTTAATGATCGTTTTAAAATATTTAAGTAAAACATAATATCCTCCTAACATTATTAAACTAATATTTTAGTTTATTGTTTAAGACGATTGATTTTTTATAATGATTTTTGGTGGTGTCCCTTATCATCAGAAACAGGATTATGTGATGCAAGGAAAGGGCGGAAAGAAATACATCCTTCAATTATTTCTTGAAAATCAATTAATAAAAGTAAAATAGGTTTGAAAAATCTTTAGATTTTAAAAAAACTAAACCCCTGCAAAAAAGCTGTATAGTAAAACCGAAAGAACTATCAATGTGAAAACGGTATATAAGTAATCCTTTTCATAAAGAAAAGCTATAACGGAAAATGCAACTCTTGCAACAGGGGTTGCAACCAGTAATATTAATCCGAATTGAATGATAGCTCCTGTTTTAAATGAAAAGATATTTTTAAAAATACCGGGGATATTCTTTAGATAAGAAGGTTCTCCCTTAAATGTTTTATAATTGGGCATTGAAAATCCGTGATGGATTAAGTAAAGCACTCCTCCGAACAAAACAAACGAAGCGGCTGTAATTACTCCGACTCTTAAAAGATTCCCCATTATTATTTCCAAATTCCTGTCTTCTCTAATTACAATATTTTGTTTCATTTAAATATTTCCTGAGATTCCGTTCTTAATCATTTCAAAAGCCATTATTAATATTATTATGCTGAACAGAAGTTTTAACCAGTGTGAAGATGCTTTTGCCAAAACCTTAGCACCTATTAAAGCGCCGAAAGCTACACCGAGCATTACCGGCATAGCCAGTCCGGGATCTATGTAACCTCTGCTTAAATAAATTCCCGCACTTGCCGCCGCGGTTACACCGATCATAAAATTACTTGTGGTTGCCGAAACCTTAAAAGGTATTTTCATAACCTGGTCCATAGCGAGTACTTTTACCGCGCCGCCGCCTATGCCTAATAGGCCTGAAAGAGTTCCGGCTGCCATGCATATTCCAAATCCGCCTGAAATATTTTGCATTGTGTAAGCTTTTAATTTTCCTTTTTCAGGGTAACTTCCGTTAAGCCTTAATTTGTCGGCAGTCTTATTAGGTTCGTTGGTTATATGCTGACCTTTACGAGTTCTGAAAGTCTGAGCTGCAGAATATAAGAGAACGAGTCCGAAAATAATTGCAATAATATTTGCCGGAGTTATACCTGCAAGATATGCTCCTACAATAGCGCCAACTGTTGTCGCCATTTCCAAGAACATTCCTATCCTAATGTTGGAATAACCCTCCTTCACATACGCTGAAGCGGCTCCGGATGAAGTTGCAATAACGGAAATAAGTGAAGCTCCGATAGCATAACGGATATCAACACCGAATACAAGCGTAAGAAGCGGTACGATTACAACGCCGCCGCCAAGGCCGGTAAGTGAGCCTAAAAAACCGGCGCTAAAAGAACCCAACCAGATTAATACAGTAAATGTGAGTACATTCAATTTTTATCCTTAGACTTTTTCAATATAAAATTAATGATTGATGAATTTGATGCATTGTCTTCTTAAAAGATTTATTTATCTGCATTATATGGAAAAGAAACCTCACTATAGGTATGTTAAAATGAAAGTAAAATTTACTCCTCGTTTGGTTTTCTTATAATTTGCAAATCAATAATTTTTTTAACTACTTCAAAAGTATGAAAAATTATTTTTATATATACCGGATACAAGACACATTTATATTATATTTCGATTAAAAAAGAATTCGAATCCTAAAAATTAAAAGGAAACAAAATGAAAAATCTTGCCGTACTCGGTGCAGGCATGGTAGGCAGTGCTATTGCCGCAGACTTAAGTGAGGAATACAGTGTAACTGCAATAGATCTTGATGAAAAAAAATTACGACAATTAAAAAAGATCTATAAAATAAATACGCTTGTTAAAGATATTTCCAGATTAAAATCATTAAAAAAAATACTTAAAGATTTTGACCTCATTATTTCCGCTGTGCCAGGTTTTATGGGATTTAAGACGCTGAAAAAAATTATAGAGTCGGGAAAAGATGTAGTTGATATTTCGTTTTTTGAGGAAGATCCTTTTCTGCTTAATAGTCTTGCCAGGAAAAATAATGTTACCGCAGTAATCGATTGCGGTGTAGCGCCCGGCTTAAGCAATATAATATTAGGCATGCATAATAAAACAATGAGTATTGAATCGTTCGAATGTTTTGTCGGCGGTCTGCCGTTTAGCAGAACTTTACCTTTCCAGTATAAAGCGCCTTTTTCACCCATCGATGTTATTGAAGAATATACTCGTCCCGCAAGGATAATTGAAAACGGAAAATTAATTATAAAGTCGGCACTTTCCGAACCGGAATTACTCAATGTCGATCCGGTTGGTACGTTGGAAGCTTTTAACACAGACGGGCTGCGGACACTTTTAAAAACGATGAAAATATTGAATATGAAGGAAAAAACTCTCCGGTATCCGGGACATATTGCTAAAATTCAAATGTTAAAAGATGCCGGTTTTTTCAGCGATAAAGAAATTGAAATTAACGAACAAAAAATTAAACCAATTGATTTTAGTTCTAAAATTCTATTACCCAACTGGAAACTTGAAAACAATGAGCCGGAATTTACGGCAATGATTATAAAGATTAAGGGAAAGGAAGAAGGGAAGCCGGTAGAATATACTTATAACCTTTTTGATAAATATGATGAGAAAAAGAAGATTTCATCAATGTCCCGTACAACCGGTTATACTTGTTCTTCGGCTGCAAGAAGAATATTAAATAAAGATTATACAAAAAAAGGTATTTCCGCACCGGAAAATATCGGAGCAAATGATAAATGCTTTATAAAAATATTGGACGATTTGAAAAGCAGGAATATTATTCTTAAAAAAATAAAAAAATAATATTAACTAAAATTACTGCTTTTGAAAAATTTATTAACGGATTTGTTTTTATTTTTCAGTAACGGGAATTTGAGTACGCCAGACAATTTTCCATTCATTATTGAAGTTATTCAAAATTAATACTTCAATGCCGATTTCGGAAAAAACTTTATCCTGAATTTCATAAATTATTTTAAAAGTAAGGTTTGTAATTGCGGTATTATTAAAATCATTTACCTGAAGATTCATCTCCTCAA
>CAZHBJ010000116.1:0-10907 GCA_964530445.1 uncultured Ignavibacteriaceae bacterium | reverse complement strand
AAAGTGGGTACCTTAGACGTAGGACGGAAAAAATTTCTTGAAGAAATAATAAAAAGCTTTTTTAAAGAAGAAGATGCAATATTGTTTACGGATAATATCTTAACTCCAAATTATTCATCTCGTAAATCTTATAGAATATCTAAATTTAATGCTACAAATAAAAAGCAAATCACTTTAGATATAAATAATTTTTTTAAGGTTAATACCCAACTTGATATACTAATTACTTTTGCTCAATCAAAATTATCCGTAAATAAATATTTAGAGTTTCTGCTTTTGATAGGTAAATTTACTATTACTATAGGTGAAAATTCAGCATCCATTTATATACATGAAAAGATATTAAATGAAACAGTAAACAAAAGGGAATTAATAAATTTTAGTGCTGTTGCTGCTTTAAATTTAGGAGAAATCTACAGCAGGCAAGCTTCCTGGAAACTTAGCTTTCAATACATTAAACAGGCAAATGCCTTATTTAAGGCAGCAAAGGATTCAAAGGGCAGGGCGAATTGTGAAAACATTTTAGGTACAATCTATGGGGATTTTGGGGAATTAGAAAAATCCAAAAAACATTTTGAAAAGAGTCTTGCATTATTAGAAAATGACTTTGACAGTTCTCTAAAAGGGACATTGGAAATAAATCTCGGCATTTTGAATAATATTCTCGGTGAATTTGAGACTGCTCTATCCTATTACCGCAGAGCCCTAGTCATTTTCGAAGGGATGCACAATCTAAAGAGGATAGTGGAAATACGGCATAATATGGGTATGCTATATACTAAGAAAAATCAGCTTAATATGGCAACAAAAGAATTTGACCGCTGTATTTCTGCTGCTCTTCAAACCGGTTATTTACCGTCAATAGGACTGGCATATTTAAGTAAAGCATATATATATACCCGCCAAAATGATTTTCACATAGCGGAAGCTTTTGCAGATAAGGCTCTTGAAATTTGCTATAAAACAAAGGATAAATTATCAATAGCCGACATATATAAAATAAAGGGAATTATATATAAAAGTTATAAGAAATATCAGGTAGCCGAAGATTATTTCCTTACTAGTCTCAGAATAAATAAAGAATTGAATAATGAATTAAATTATTCCGAAGCAGCTGTAGAATTCGGTAAACTTCTTATGGAAACCGGGAAAAATGAAAACGCAAAAAAATATTTTCAATCGGCACTGAAATATTTTAAGAAAATTAATGCTCCTTATGAAATTAGAGAATTAAACAATCTTCTTTGAAATGTCCTATCTTAGAATTACGTAGAATGGTAACTTAAAATTGGTCCATATTTTTTCACTTATTGAATTTTATATGAATTTAATCAAATCATATAATATAAAAGGTATGGATATATAATTACTCATTCCTGAAGTAAAAAAAACCTTTTTACTTTCTTTAATTGCTTTTCAGTTTGAATCCATATCCTGAATTCACAAACTTTGTTAATAGTACTCATTTCCCTTCCCCTGTCTAATTTTCTACAAGTATGTCTTTCAATCTTATTTGTACATTTTATCTCAATTATTATAAGGTTGTTTGGAATTTTATGTAATAAAATTTTATCTGTATATATCATCAACTTATCTATATTCAAATGAATATTTAATGATTGATGATATATTTATTGCGGTAAACGATTAACCTTTATTATAAAATTATTTCGATTCCTTTTTAAAAAAATTAACATAAAGCAGACAGATAAAGATTTAAAAGCTCGGAATAATAGATTTTAAGACGGTATATTATGCTTATTTCGGTTTTGCTTATGGAAACGGAGGTTTTATACAATTATTAAAAAAGAGCTAAATATCTTCAATCGGTATATTGATTACTTTGGAAAACATGTAATAACATATAAGATTTGGTTTATAATTTCACAAAATTATTTGGAACACGAGTAGGCAAGTACACATTTATTTTTATCCGGAATATTTCAAAAAATAGAAATTTTTCTTTCCCCCGATTGTTAATATAACAATCACTTTTTTTTTAATGCATCTTTCATTTTAAAATTTATAATATTTACTGAAAGAAACAAAAATTATAAATTTTTTGAAATTGATTTAACTAACTTGTACAGATTTGAGCATTTAGAGTCAAAATATCTTAATTATTTGTCTCTTCTTTTTTTAATTTTCTACAGTACTTTATAAGCAGATGTACTAACAGAAATAACAATTAAGATTAAAAAGAATTTTTCACTATTTTTACAAAACTTATTGATAATTTATTCTTTGGAGAAAAATGAAATACTTCGATTCGGATTATTTTACTTATAAAAATAATAAGCTATACTGTGAAGACGTTCCTGTCTCGGAAATAGCAGAAAAATTTGGGACACCAACATATATCTATAGTAAAAACTATTTTATCAATAGATACAATGAATTTAACCAAGCTTTTGAAGGTATCAGACACACAATTTTTTATGCTAGCAAAGCAAATTTTAATATCAGCGTAATTAAGACGTTTGGGGATTTGGGAAGCGGCATTGATGTAAACTCCGAAGGTGAACTATTAAGAGCACTTAAAGCAGGAATAAGTCCTAAAAAGATAATATTTTCCGGAGTAGGCAAAACATCCGATGAAATTAAAATTGGAATTGAAACCGGAGTGTTGATGCTTAAGGCAGAATCGGTTGAAGAAATAATTTTAATAAATCAAGTTGCTTCATCTCTAAATAAAGTTGCCCCAATAGCACTTCGTGTTAATCCGGATGTAGACGCAGAAAGCCATCCTTATATATCTACTGGTTTAGCAGAAAACAAATTCGGTATTGAAACCCAAATTGCATCCGAAATATTTAAAGAGAACAAAAGTTTTAAAAATTTAAAATTTGCCGGTATCGATATGCATATCGGCTCTCAAATTACAAAGATCGAACCATTTATTGCCGCAGTACAAAAATTATCCGAGCTTTATTTGCAAATAAAATCGGAAGGTGTACCTTTAGAACATTTTGATATTGGCGGCGGGATCGGAATTCCTTATAATCATGACAGTATTTTCAGTCTAAATAACTTTGCAGAAGCATTGAAACCGCATTTAAAAAAAATTGATGGAGACATATTTTTTGAACCCGGACGCTTCCTAACCGCCAACGGAGGAATTTTAGCAGTAAAAGTTTTATACACTAAAAAAAATCACAACAAGAATTTTATAATAGTCGATGGTGCAATGAACGATTTACTACGCCCAAGTATTTACGGAGCTTATCATCATGTACAGCCTGTTGTTAAAAATGAAGATAGAAAAACTATCGAAGCAGATATTGTAGGTCCGGTATGTGAAAGCGGCGATTTTTTAGCAAAGAAGAGAGAGTTCATAGAATGCAAGCGTGAAGAATATCTTGCTGTAATGTCGGCCGGTGCTTACGGGATGACTATGGCTTCAAACTATAATGCAAGAAGAAGACCGGCAGAAGTTTTAGTTGAGGGCAGCAAATTTAAAGTTATTCGAAGCAGAGAATCTTTCGATAATCTTTTTTTTAATGAAGAAAAGTTTTTATAAATTCATTATAAATAAATAGTTTATACAGGTAGAAATGCAAAGAAGAAATTTCTTAAAAACCATATCGGCCTCTGCGGCACTTTCAACTATAACTCCTATTAATATATTTGCAAATTCAAGAATCGATGGCGATAAAAAGACATTAGATATTATAAAGCCAAAAAGATTAAAGGTTGGAGATACAATCGGTTTAATTGCGCCGGGAAGTCTTTTAAGCGAAGATGAGTTTAATGAATCAAAAAAAAATTTAGAAGATCTCGGATTTAAAGTTGTTTATACGGATAATATTCTCGCAAGAGACGGATATTTGGCAGGTACGGATAAACAACGTGCCGACGATATCCATGAAATGTTTTCGAGAAAAGATGTAAATGCTATTATGGCAGCTCGCGGCGGATACGGATGTACAAGAATTTTACCTATGCTTGATTATAATCTAATAAAAAATAATCCAAAAATTTTAGTTGGCTACAGCGATGTTACTGCACTATTATTCGGAATATTTAAAGAAACCGGATTAATTTGTTTTCATGGTCCCGTTGGAATTTCAACCTTCAATAAATTTAGTGTAGATTATTTTACCGATGTATTAATTTATCCCCATGATAAATTAATTATGTATAATGCACACGAAACAACTTCAAAAGCAGCTTATAAGCCGGTAACAATCCGTGGCGGATTTGCCAAAGGACAGTTAGTCGGAGGAAATCTTTCTCTTGTATCTTCAGTAATCGGCACCACATACGATATCGATACGGAGGGTAAAATAATATTTTTAGAAGAAGTTGGTGAAGAACCGTACCGCATTGATAGAATGTTAACTCAAATGATTGAAAGCGGAAAATTTAATAAAGCCGCCGGTGTTGCTCTCGGTGTTTTTTTAGACTGCATTTCAAAACCTAAAGAATCCGGCATTAACAGCTCATTTTCCGTTTTGGAAGTGATGTATGATCGATTATTCCACTTCGAAATTCCTGTTGTTTATGGAATGTCTTTTGGACATATTAATAATAAGTTTACTATTCCATTTGGGATTAATGCGGAACTGGATACACTGGCTCAAACAATAACGCTTTTGGAACCTGCGGTAATTTAAACAGAAAGGAATAAAATGAAATCAGATTCATTAATTAAATCAGTAATTATAACTTTAATGGTGATTTTCTTTTCCGGCTGTCTTACCTTTCACAAGGTTTCATACATTGTTAAGTTATCTGCCCCAACTTCAGGAACTGTTTCGTTGACTGCTTATGATATTAGATCTACGGCCAACAACAATAAGGAATTTAATCAGGATAAAGAAAATCTTTTCCAATACATGTTGAAAAGCAAACAGTTTATAAATGATCAAAAGACGCAGGGAAAAGATGTAATAACCAGAAAATTATTTGTTGAAGACGGCAAATTAATCGGACATGGAGAATATAAATTTACAGAGATCAAAAATGTGGAAGGAATGAAATACGAGGGGGGCTTTCACTTTCTTAATCTCTCCCTCGACGACAGTGTCATTTCCACTAACGGAGAAATTGTAAAGTCCAAGAACTTTAAAAGAATAATGTGGGACAGTACCTATAAAGAATTAAAATTTTCAATGCTCGGCAATTCATTCCAAAGCGGTGGTCCGTTTAAATCGCTTGCACCTTATTTTAATAAGAAAGAAAATAAATAATTTTGTCTTAAGAAAATTTTATATTTTCTTTTAACCCGAGAAATAATAATATGTATGTTGAAGTAGTCTTTCCTCTGCCTTTTAGAAATTCATTCACCTATTCGGTTCCACGGGAATATGAAACTCTTGTACAAATAGGAGTAAGAGCCGTAGTTCCATTCGGTAAAAGGACTCTAACCGGTTTCATTATAAATAAAAGTGAGACTACAAACGTTGAGGGAAAAATAAAACCGCTTAACGATATAATCGATGACAAACCGATATTCAATAAAAAGGCTTTGAAATTTTACAAGTGGCTTTCCGAATATTATTTATCATCTTTAGGCGAGGCTATAAAACTTTCTGTCCCCTACGGATCCGATGTGGAAACCAAAAGAAAGATAATTATTAATGGGGATATTTGTAATGAACTCCTTTTAAAAGAGAAAAATAAAAATTCAGTCAAAGTAAAAATCCTAAAAGTCCTTTCCGAGAGAGAGGAAGTAAGTTTATCATATCTTCAAAAAATTCTTAAGAAGAAAAACATTTATTCCGCGTTAAAAGCTTTGGAGAAGACCGGAGCTTTAACTATTCTTGATGAGATTGACGAGGGTAAAGTAAAAGTAAAAAAGTTAAACTATGTTAAACTTGCAAAATCAGTAGCTGAAGTTTATGCACATTTACCTGAACTGGAAAGCAGATCGCCGAAACAAGTTAAAATTATTCTGGAATTGATTTCTAAAAAAGACAAATCAATTCCACAGGCAGAGTTATTAAAAAAAACAGAAACTTCGCAGTCTTCTATTGAATCGCTTGCTAAAAAGGGACTTATTACGGTTTTTGAAAAAGAAGTTGACAGAAGATATCATGAGGAATATAAAGAAAGCCATAATCAAATTACTTTAACCGGGCAGCAGCAATTAATTGTTGATGAAATAAATAAGGCTTTATCGCAGGAAATATTTGGATCTTATTTAATACATGGCGTAACCGGAAGCGGTAAAACCCAGGTTTATATAGAGCTTATAAAAAACGCATTATCGTTGAACAAAACAGCATTAATATTAGTACCGGAAATTTCATTAACGCCTCAAATGACTTCTAGATTATATAATAATTTCGGAGAGTTGGTAACTGTTATCCACAGTAGAATGTCATTGGGAGAAAGGTTTGATTCATGGCGGAGAATTTTAAAAGGTAAATCAAAAGTAGTAATAGGTGCACGTTCTGCATTATTTGCTCCTTTAAATAATATAGGAGTTATTGTTGTTGATGAAGAACATGATGCGAGCTATAAACAATTCGAGTCGGCACCAAAATACAATGCGAGAGATTCCGCCATCATATTGGCAAGTATAAATGAATGCCCTATCGTTATGGGTTCGGCTACACCTTCTGTTGAAAGCATGTACAATGCAATCTCAGGTAAATACAAACTGCTGTCTTTGCCGGAAAGAATAGATAATGCAAAACTTCCAAAGATCAGCTTAGTTAACATTTCCGTTGAGAGAAAAAAGAAAAAGATGGAAAATATTTTTTCGAAAGTACTGCTTGATAAAATTGAAGACAGGCTGAAGAAAAAAGAAGGAGTTATTATTCTTCAAAACCGTAGGGGATTCTCAACTCAAATATATTGTGAGGATTGTAATGAGATTGAAACATGCGATAATTGTTCGGTGCCGTTAATTTATCATATCAATCAAAATATTCTGCAATGCCATTATTGCGGTTTGACGAAAAAAGTTCCTAATGCGTGTACACACTGCGGCTCTCTTTCAATAAAATATTTCGGAACCGGTACAGAAAGAGTTGAAGATGAACTAGAATATTACTTTCCGGGAGTGAGAATAAAAAGAGTTGATTCGGATTCAATTTCGAGAAAGGCTTCATTAAGTAAAATTTTATTTGAATTCGGTAAAGGTGATATTGATATTCTCGTAGGAACTCAAATGGTTTCCAAAGGACTGGATTTTCCAAGACTTACGCTCGTAGGTGTAATTTCCGCAGAAACAACTTTATGGCTGCCGGATTTCAGAGCTGATGAAAGAACATTTCAATTGTTAACTCAAGTGGCAGGACGCGCAGGACGAAGTAAAGTTGAAGGTGAAGTAATTATTCAAACTCAAAATGAAAAACATTTCGCTTTGCAGAAAGTGCTTCAAAATGATTATATAGGCTTTTATAATAAAGAAATTATCGACAGGGAAAAATTAGGCTACCCGCCTTTCACAAGAATTTGTTTAATAGAAACAAAGGATCAGGAAGAAGGAAAAGCAAAAGGCGCAATAACTGATTATTATAATGAACTTAGAGCATATAGAAAATGGCTTAAGATTTCAACACCGACCGCAGCTATTATTGCACGGCTAAAAGGAAATTACCGGTTTCATATTTTAATTAAAAGCGCAAAGGATGTCGACCCCGGCGGTGCAATTTTAAGGAAGGCAGTTCTATCTTCTTTTATTGAATTTAACCGCAAATCAAGATTTAGAGACGTAAAGTTAATTTATGATGTTGATCCGCAAAGTATAATTTAAAAAAATAGAGAGGCTGTCTCAAAAGTAATTTTCTATTTAAAAATCCGTGAAAATCAGTTTAAATCTGTGTCATCAGCGTTCCATTATTCAGAAAAATATTACTTTTGAGACAGCCTCAATCATTTAACTTACATGCCAAAACGTAAAAACGGAACAGCTTTTCCTAAGAAGAAAAATATTAAACTGCCGAAAAACCAGATACATAAAATTGTTACAACGTATTTAGTAGTATTTTTTGATTTAAACATCTTAGCCAAACCAATTCCTAATACAACATACACCCAAATACTTATCACATTTATTTTATCCAGTATAAAACCTAAAAATGTCGTTTTATCTGAATCCAAAATTGAAGCTAGACTGATATCTAAAAAATATCTGTTCATTAGAAAAGCCAGAATTGTTGCGATAACGACTCCAATAATTGCAATATAAGACACCAAGCCAGCGGGTACTAAAACAGATAAATAGTTCCCCTCTCCTTTAAGGACAAATCTAGCAAATAGGAAATAAATTCCTGCTACAATAAAAAACACAATAAATCCACCGACGAAGATACCGACCATTGAAATAACCATTTGGAGGCTCCCTCCTCCCATAAATTTCCGTACTCTATCCATTTGTGCGTTTGCCTGGTCTTGTGATATTCTGCCAGCTTTAACTTCATCATTCAATCTTTTTTCAACTTTAGCCATGGCTTTTTCGGTAAGTGAATACCTTATTTCCGCATTGTTCATTAAAATGAAATGGCAAATTGCCGTTACAATTAAAGCAAGCAAGATTGGAAGCAGCCAATCAATTGTTCTTGCCGGATGTTGAGCAATGTTCTCAAAAGTTTTTCCGGGTTCGGTAAAAATACCGACCATTTTATCCGAATGGCTGAGCTCTTCTTCCGGTTCTTGCGGAGTATCACCCTGAGGCTGGGATTCGGGTGTGGTACTCGAGGAGTCAAAATTGTCCATGCATGTCCTCCATAAATTATTAAATAATTAGAATTGCTAAAAAAAATTATTCAATGTTTACTCAAAAGGCAATAAAAAAATTATAAAATTTCATTTTGTTGTTTTGAAGCTGTTTTTTTAAGAAGTTTAAAACATTAAAACGATCAATTAATATGGTTAACAAAGCCATAGTAAATTCCCTTCTTATTACAAATATTTAGGGAAAATAGCTTAATTAAAATTTAATGAAGGATAAAATGAAAACAATTATTGAACCTTTTAAAATCAAATCCGTTGAACCGATAAGGTTTACCACAAAAGATGAGAGGATTAAATTAATAAAGGAAGCCGGTTACAATCCGTTTATGCTTAATGCGGATGATGTTTTAATCGACTTATTAACCGACAGCGGGACTTCTGCAATGAGTTCAAAGCAATGGGCCGGAATTATGGACGGCGATGAATCTTATGCCGGTTCTAAAAGCTTTTACCGGTTTGAAAATGCGGTTAAAAATATTACCGGGATGAATTACATCATCCCAACACATCAAGGACGGGCTGCAGAAAAAATTCTATTTTCAACCATAGGAGGTAAAGGTAAATACTTTCCAAACAATACCCATTTTGATACGACCAGAGCGAACATTGAATTTACAGGCTCGGAAGCAGTTGATCTTTTAAACGAAAAAGGCAAGCATCCTGAAATTCGCGCCGATTTTAAAGGAGATATGGATATTGAAGCTCTTGAAAATTTTATTAATAAAGTTGGTAAAGAAAATATACCGTTATGTATGATTACAGTGACCAACAATTCGGGCGGAGGCCAGCCCGTATCGATGAGAAATATTAAAGAAGTTAAAGCTGTTTGTAAAAGATATAACATCCCTCTTTTCCTTGATGCTTGCAGGTTTGCAGAGAATGCGTACTTTATAAAAAAGAGAGAACCTGGTTATGAAGATAAACCGCTTTTGGAAATTGCACAAGAAATGTTTTCTTATGCGGACGGCGCAACGATGAGTGCAAAGAAAGATGCGCTTGTAAATATCGGCGGATTTCTTGCAATAAATGATGAAAATCTTGCACAGCAATGTAGAAATCTTTTGATTGTTACCGAAGGCTTTACAACTTACGGCGGACTTGCAGGACGCGATCTGGAAGCAATTGCTCAAGGATTGGATGAAGTTCTTGACGAGCATTATTTGCAGTACAGAATTAGAAGCATCGAATATCTAGGTGAAAAATTAATTTCAGCCGGAGTACCTTTAATTGAGCCGCCGGGCGGTCATGCAATTTATATAGATGCAAAAAGATTTTTACCCGACATACCTCCGGAACATTTTCCCGGTCAATCGATTGTTTGCGCTCTATATGTCGAAGGCGGAATCCGCAGTGTAGAAATAGGAAGCGTAATGTTCGGCAAATATGATAAAGACGGTAAATTAATTCCTCCTCCGATGGAACTTGTAAGATTGGCAATTCCAAGACGGGTTTATACTCAAAGTCATATTGATTATGTAGCGGAAATTATTCTAGAAGTATATAAAAATAGGAGTACACTAAAAGGTTATAAAATTGAATATGAAGCTCCTATGTTAAGACATTTTACCGCAAGATTTTCGCAATTATAGAAAAAATTTCTTTTATGAAAATAAAAAAAGAATATAGTTATACAAATAAAAGACAGATTTGGCGTTTGCTTCCGTCAAAATCTAATAAATTAATCATCGAAGAAAGAGACATCAAAACAAAGGAAGTATATTTTAATTGCATTGATATAGTTTCCGGTGTAAGCATTTTCAAAGACTTTCAGCTCGAAGAAAAATATTGGGTCGGCATTGAAATAATTCTGGACGATATTATACTTTTTCACAAATATCCTGAAAGAGATATGCCCGACCATCGCGGAATAATTGCTTTCGATATAAATTCACGAAAAATTTTATGGCAAAATGAAGATTACATTTTCCTTTTTATCTGGGAAGACAAAATTTATTGCTATCAAAATCTGTTTGAAGGAAGAAAATATTATACCGTTGATATTCATTCGGGAGAATATATTGAAGAGCTTGGAGAAGATTCGGATTCAATTAATATTTTAAGAGAAAAGTCCTTTGATTTAATTAGTTATGAGGGTTATTTATTCCCGGAAACTTATAATGCATCTATAACAAAAAACAATTTCGAACTGTCTGATTTTATGCACACATTTCGGGAAAAGCATGTTATTGTGGGTGAAATTGAATTCGTTCAAATTGGCG
>CAZHBJ010000115.1:0-10963 GCA_964530445.1 uncultured Ignavibacteriaceae bacterium | reverse complement strand
CCAATCCTTTATTAAAAATTATTGATTTAAAAAAAGTTTCGGATTTAGTTCATAATGCAGGTGCCGTTGTTGTTTGTGATAATACCTGGGCAACTCCTGTACTTCAATCTCCTTTTGATTTTGGAGTCGATTTGATATTACATGCAACAACAAAATACTTAGGCGGACATAGTGATGTTTTAGGCGGAGCAGTCGTTTCAAAAGTTAACGATGAATTATTCCAAAGAATAAGTGAAATACAAAAAACAGGCGGCGCAGTGCCTTCTCCGTTTGAATGCTGGCTAACATTAAGAGGAATTCAAACATTGCCTGTTAGAATTCACGCTCAATCGGAATGTGCAATGGAGATTGCCGAGTTTCTTAATAAACATAAAGCTGTTTCTAAAGTCTATTATCCCGGCTTGCCGAAGCACCCTGGTCATTCGCTTGCATCAACTCAAATGAAGCTGTACGGTGGAATGATTTCCTTCGAAGTTAAAGGAAGCAAAGAGGATGCAATGAAAGCGGCGTCAAGAGTCAAACTATTTACAAGAG
Source organism: uncultured Ignavibacteriaceae bacterium (assembly GCA_964530445.1). Classification (GTDB taxonomy): domain Bacteria; phylum Bacteroidota; class Ignavibacteria; order Ignavibacteriales; family Ignavibacteriaceae; genus FEN-1297. The sequence continues at coordinate 10,429 of CAZHBJ010000115.1, read as the reverse complement.
CAACCAGTCTAGGAGGACCTGAAAGCTTAATCGAACATCGTGCATCGATTGAAGGAGAAGGAACAAAAACTCCGCAAAATCTTCTTCGCTTATCAATAGGATTGGAACATCCGCGTGATTTAATCGACGACCTTGACCAGGCATTATCATTTTAAATTTTTCATTTAATAGAAGAGAAAACTTATGAATTTTTTAAAAGTAACTTTAATTTTCACCTTTTTGTATTTCGGGAACATATTTTCTCAAAGTTTATCAACCCGGTATTCCCGGTACGGTAAAATGGTCATAACTCATCTTCACAACGCATCCTTCCCGGATACCGGAAGGGCAAACGGTCATACTTACGACAGTACTTTTTATTCAGCTAAAGATCATTACATGGACAGCACTGTTGCAGTATTTATTCCCAAAGGATTTAAATCCGGTAGTTCGATAAATTTAGTAATACATTTTCATGGGTGGAATAATAATGTGGACAGCACTTTTGCTCAGTATAATTTAGTTAAACAGTTTGTTGAGAGCGGCAAAAATGCTCTGCTTATAGTGCCGGGAGGTGCAGTGAATGTTCCGGATTCATACGGCGGTAAATTAGAAGAAACAAACGGTTTCAAAAGATTTATCAATGAACTAATGGATACTTTGTATGCAAGAAAAGTAATTTCGAATGAAAAAATCGGTAAAATAATTTTATCCGGGCACAGCGGCGGGTTCAGAGTTATGGCTTATATATTGATGAGAGGCGGTTTGACTAAATATATAAAAGAAGTATATATATTTGATGCATTGTATGCAGATAAAGAAAAATTTATTCACTGGTTCGATAATTACAACGGAAAATTAATAGATATTTACACACAGCATGGCGGAACTAAGCAGGAGACTGAAAAACTTATTGCCGATTTAAAAGGATGGGGAATTCCTTTTATTTCTTTTAACAATGAAAATAATGTTACTCGTTTCGATTTAGCTAATAACAGATTGATCTTTATTTTTACAGATCTTCCGCATAATTATGTTATATATAAGAGAAATGAATTTGAGAGATTCTTAAAAGCAAGCTGTCTGCAAAACATTAATTAAAACGTATTTTAATTATTGCAGGATTAAGTTAAGTTTACAGTTATAAAAACAGGGGAAAGGGTTAAAAATTATATTTATAATTATTGAATTATATTTTATTGTATGATTAAATCGGGGAATAATGCAGTTCGATAAGAAGCATTGGTACGACGGCTGGTTTTACGATAAACTGATCGCTCCCAACCAGGATACGATGTTTAGACTTATTTCGTCATTAATTGACAACAATAGTTCGGTTGTAGATATCGGCTGCGGTACAGGCAGGCTAGAATTTCAACTAGCTGGCAAATGCAAATCCGTTACAGGGATAGACCTTTCTTCAAAAAATATCAAAACCGCTTTAAATAATCCGAACAAAACTCATTTGGATAATATTGAGTTTATTCACGGAAGTTCCGAAGAATTAATAAAAAATAATCGGCGGTTTGATTATGCTGTTATAACTTATGTAATTCATGAAATCCCCGTGAATGAAAGAAAAAATTTTTTAAGAACAATAAATGAAATTGCTGATAAAATTATTATCGGTGATTATCTTGTCCCCAGAGTTAGAGGGGTATGGAATTTATTAAATGAAGTTGTAGAGTTTGCTGCGGGTAGAGACCATTATAAAAATTATAAATCGTTTGTGCATAACGGCGGAATTTCTTCACTTATAAAAGAAAATAATTTTGAAATTATAAAAGAGATAAAAAATCATCCGTTAACATCTCATATTGTTATGGCAAGGTAGTTTTTAAAACGAAAATTAAATGGAGAACTTATGCCTGAAACCACCGGTGTTCAAAAAGAAGAAACCAAGGACAAAAATATTTCGGAAATATTTAAAGATGCTTTTAAAGAGCTAGGAGAAACTTTTGTCGCATTTGTAAAAGCACCACGGGCGCTTTGGGGAGTAAATGTACCTTATGTTATAGAAGGTCTCGTTTATTTCGGAATATTAACTGTACTAGGAAAGTTTTGCTCCGAAAACGTGGGCCTATCGGATTTACAAGCCGGTTGGGTTTACAGTTTTGTAACCGGGGGAATTACTCTTGCAATGGTTGTGCTTGGAGGTTATTCCGATAAAATCGGTGTGCGTGCATCGTTAATTTTAGCATTCATGTCTATGGTCATAGGGAGGGTCTTGGTTGCGTTATCAAATACAATCCCTTTCGACAATGGATTTTTGAGCCCGATGTTTTTTGTCCTAATATTGGGACTATTTTTTATTGTAATAGGTTACGGACTTTACCAACCCGCCGCTTATGCCGGTGTAAAAAGATATACAACTCCGAAAACTGCCCCCATAGCTTACGGTGCTATTTACGGGTTAATGAATTTGGGAGCTTTTTTCTCAGGATTCATTTCTCCGCTTGTTCGCCATGATATGTCTAAAACTTTTCCTCCCAATGGGCTTGCAGCAGTATTTTGGGTTTATGTTTTTTTAACGGCAATATCTTTAATTATTACAATAGTATTAATTACAAAAAATGCGGATAAGAAAGCTTATGAAGCATCACTCAAGGCTTCTAATAAAGATGTTGAAGAAGAAGCAAATAAACCGAAACCTGAAAAGAAACAAATCAATAATTTACCGGTTATTGTTTATTCGGTTTTAGCTTTATCTCTCTTTGTCTCATTTATTTTATCTCTCGATTCATCAAATTATTTGAAAGTAACGGAAACAGTAAAATTTTCTTTTTTAATTCTTGGAATAGTATTGTTTATTATTTCCGTGTATGAATTTTTAAGGCACAGGCCAGACCACCCGTTTAGAGATAAAAGATTTGTGTTTTTTATTTTCATATTAATTCCGGTTCAAACACTTTTTGCACATAACTGGCTGACAATTCCATATTACCTTGATAGAGCATTTGCCGGAACAACCGTCAGTTCTTATTTTGAATTATTCTCAAATATAAATCCGGTATTGATTTTTATATTGGCTCCGTTGGTTGCCGGCTTAACTGCAAAGGCTGATGTTTATAAGATGATGATTTACGGTACTTTTGTTATGGCATTACCTACTTTCTTACTGGCAATCGGACCAAATGTTTATCTTTTTTTAACATATGTCTTAGTCGCTGCGATTGGTGAAGCTATGTGGCAGCCGAGGTTCCTGCAGTGGATTGCCGAAATTGCCCCGGAAGGAAAAGTTGGTGCTTACATGGGTATTGGTCAGCTGCCCTGGTTTTTAACCAAATTAATAACCGGGTTATATTCCGGATATTTTATAGCCACTTATGTTCCCGAACCAAAATTAGGTTTGCCGGAGAGAAGTCAAATTATGTGGCTCATTTATGCCTTTATAGCAATTATAAGTCCTATTGCATTAATACTTGCAAAAAAATGGATGATAAAGGGATTTAAAATAAAAGCAGCTTAATTAGATTATTTCTTTCGGTTAATGATGTTAATAAATATTAATCGGTAAATTATAAGAACAGTTTAATAATTTATGAAGCTTAGTAAATCTATTTTAATTAGAATTTTAATCGGTTCTTTATTTGTATTTTCAGGATCGGTTAAATTATTCCCGATAGAATATTTTGAGATGCAGCTTTTAGCGCACGGTATAACAAACTGGCTGATTATCGTTGTACTCGCAAGATTCGTAATTGTTGTGGAAATTTTTACGGGAATTATGTTTCTGCTTAATTATAATTTAAAAAGTTTCTTTATCCCTTTTGCAATATTTTTACTATCTATATTCAGTCTTGACCTGATAATTACAATTTTGTTACAAGGATTCGGCGGCAACTGCGGATGCTTTGGGCAGATAATTGAAATGACTCCGCCGGAAGCATTATTGAAAAATGTTTTTCTTATTATACTGCTTATTTACTTTCTCAAATTAAAGCCTAAAGGAAATGAATACAACATCCAGGCTTTATCTGCATTTTTTATTATTATTTTCATTGCGGTATTTGAAGTATCACCTGTGAGAAGTAATACGGTAAGCTTTGTTAATTCAAATGCCGGAAACGAATATGAGCAGAATGGTAGTAATTATTTTAATTCCAAAGAGAAATTGAATAATAACCGTATTGACATTAAAGATTCCGATGAATTTAAAAACGGAAATGTTCCCGGCGGGTTTGTTGATGTTAAGCCAAAGATAATCGATCCCGATATTGCCGGGTATCTTACAAAATTTATTTCTTCGCCTGTCCTTTTCAGCGGGAATAAAAAAGTTTCTTTAAATAAAGGAGAAAAAATCCTTGCTGTTCTTGATATGGAATGTAATTCATGTAAAGAAACAGCTAAAAAGCTGGTAAGACTTGAAAAGGAAAGCAGATTTTCAGAAATATATTTATTGCTGTACGGTTCTCAAAGTGAAGTACCGTCATTCATTAAAAAAATAAATTCTAATTTTGAATATAAAGTAATTGGTGATGATGTCTTCTTCTCTTTAATCAGCGGTTCTCCGCCTGCTGTTTTTCTTTTAAAAGACGGCAAACCTGTCTATGCGTGGAATTTCGAAACATTCAATTTGCTGAGTGTAAAAAATAAATTGTAAGCTTAAGTAAAGAAAGAAAATTTGTGAATCCTCCACGAGGATTATTGTCCGAATTGCTGGATTATACTTAGCAATAATTTGACCTCTACGAGGTCTAAAAATAAATTAGCATCCTTAAAAGTGATTACATTTTTTAATCTAAATTAAAAAACATCGTAGATGTTTTATTTTTGTTGATTTGAATTGATCTATTCTTTTTTACATCCTCGTAGAGGATGAATAAAAACTATTTATTTAACCTTTGTTGTATGCCGTTATCCCTATATTTAACTGCGTTTTAATTTCTTCTGTCCGGCTATAACTACTAAATATTAAACTTTTTACTTCTTCCCAATTTATTTTCCCGCGGGGGTGAATGTCATGATACCGAACCTTATGCAGCTTGTCCATTACTTCAAATCCTTCGTCATTAAAATCAGCCAGGACTAATTTACCGGAAGAAGAATGAGTTCTAATTAATTCTTTTACACAATCAATCGGATTATTTAAATGATGAAGTGTATTTACACAAACTATATTTTTAAGTGAATTATCCGGGAAAGGAATATTTTCCAGATTAAGCATTACATATTTTACTCTATCAAAATAATTTTTTGTAATTCTTTTTTCGGCATCAGATTTTCCCTCGAATGAGATATCTCCGGTAATAATTTTGAAATTGAGACGGGTCAGCAGAGAAGTCATTCTGCCAGATCCCGTTGCAAATTCGAATATTGCTTCTTTATCGGTAAGATTTGCTGCTTCAATCATTTCATAATATTCTTTTAGAAGGTCATAGCCCCATTCGTTTAAATATTTATCCGATTGAGACGGCGGAATAGACGATTTGATTGAAGCAAAATCAGGATACATTTTTAATTTTTCTTTTCGGGCTCAATTCTGTATGAGTGAGTAATTTGAACAGTTTTTTCCAGCATAGCAGTAACCCCGCAGTATTTTGTTTGCGAAAGTTCAATAGCTCTTTCAACATCTTTGGTATTTATATCTTCCCCGTAAAAAACGTATTCAAGATGCAGCTTGGTAAAAATTTGAGGATGCTCTTCTGAAACTTCCGTTTCAATATTTATTTCAAAATCATCAAGATTAACTCTCTTTTTAGAAAGGATAGAGACAACATCGCTTCCGGTACATCCGCCTAAACCAAGCAAAATTAATTCCTTCGGGCGAATTCCCGCATCGCTTCCACCGAAATTTTCCGGTCCGTCCATTGTGATCCAGTGATTTGAATCTGTCTTTCCAACGAAAGTTATTCCCTTTAATTGTTTTATATATGCTTTTTTAGTCGACATTAATAACCTCACAATATTTTTTAATTACTATTGAAATTATAAAACGTTAGATACTTAAATACTAACATAGATTCAAATTAATAATTTAGGTTACGTAATTATATCTTACTCTTGCTCTTATTCTTAATCTTACTTAATCTTTTTTAGATTAAGAGTAAGATTATGATCAAGATTAAAGATTTACACAAGATGACTTAATAACTTAGCGTGTTATCAAAATTATTCCTGCTATGATTAATACTGCCGCAATTGTTTTTATTAATAAGTTTTTCTCTTTGAATATTTTCCCTCCGATCAAAACTGCAAAGAAAATAGAAATCCTTTTAACTGATAAAACCATTGCAACGGGGGCAATTTTTACTGCAAGTATTTCAGTATACCTGTATACTACAGTTAGAATTGAAATAAGAATAATTAAATACCATAAATATTCAGATTTTAATCTGAATAATCTTCCTATATCTTTTTTAAAAATTAAATAGATTATTAAAAAGTTTATTGCAAAAAAAACATGCTGGAAACCGATAAAGGCATTAGGCGGTAATTGATACTGCTTAAGCAAAAGCCTGTCGATAATTGAAGTAGTTGTGAACAGAATAAGTGCAAGCACAACATAGTGATGATTCTTCGATTTGACGAATACTTTAAACGGGTCAAATAACTTTTGTCCGGAACGGGTCTCCAGTATATAAGTGCCTGAAAGTAATAATAAAATTGCGAATACCTGGAGGAATGAAAGCGAATCATTTATAAAAACGAATGCAAATATTGCTACAAATCCGGGTGTTAACGCCAAAAGAGGAAGCGCCTTGCTAATTTCCATGTTTTTAATTGAAAGCATAACGCATAAAAATGCCAGCGCTCCTAAGATAGATTTAAAATAAAGCACTAGTAAATTCGCGGAAGAAAGCGCCGAATAATTTATGTTCAATAAAAAGGGGATTGATAAGAGAACGTTAAAAAAAGAGAGAATAAGTGAAAAATCGAGAGCTTCGATATTGAATAAAATCTTTTTTTGGAAAATTGCAGCGGCTGCTGAAAAGACTGCTGATATAATTGCTAATAAAAACCAATTCATAAATAACTTGTTTGGAATTAATGTTAAAATCCTACAACAGCTTTGATGAAAATATTCCGTCCAGGTTCTACCGTTACACTACCGCGGTTAGTTGCAAGATGATTTCTGTATGCTTTATTTGTCAGATTTTCAACACCTGCAAATAATTGATAAGCAACTCCGGTTAAATAAAACTCTTTTGAAGATAAATAAAGATCAAAATAGACATAACCGGGAGTTGAAATTTCTCCTGGCGCAATCTTGTTTTGTGCAGAAAAAATTGTCGATGAGAAATTAAAATTTATAAATTCTGTTACAGGAGCTTTAATTCCTACAATTCCATTCAAGGGAGGAATTTGCGGCAGGTTCAGATTATCTTCTATATTTCTTCCTCTTACAAAAGATGCAGTGCAGTAGAGGATAATATTTTTGTAAAAATTAAAATCCAAAGAACCGTCGAATCCGTATAAAACCGCTTTGCCTACATTCGAATTTATCAAAGCAGCCCTCCCATCGTATATCCCGCTTTTTTGCACAACAAGATCAGCTATATAATTATAAAATAAATCGAAAGATAATGAAAGATTGTCATTCCAATATTTTATCCCGCTGTCAAAAAAGTATCCTTTTTCAGGATTCAAATTAGGATTACCTAGTTCAATTACATTTCCCAGATCAATAAATTGATATCTTTCTTCAAGTGAAGGCGATCTAAATGAGTGAGCCGTCGAAAAATTTAAACTCAATCCTTTTTGCAATAAATATGATAATCCGAAATTTGCACTCCATGAATAATTATTAATATTAGCTGCATTCCATTGCAAACTATCCGGAGGATTATTATTTGTAACACCGTTAACAATTATATAAACCGGGTTGTACAATTGTTTATTGGAAATATTTATTTTATCAGCTCTTCCGCCGAGAATTAATTTTAATTTATTTGCAACAATATTCCATTCGTCCTGTGCATACAATCCCATGCTTTGAAATTTTGATTCCGGTATCGGTCTTTCGCCGATAACTTGATTTATTGAACTTAAAACAGTTTGAGTGTTCTTATCAACATTCTGGATGAGAATATGTTTTTCCCTTCTGCTGTCCAAATTTCTCTGCCATCCGTCAAAGCCGAGTACCAGGTAGTTGTTATCATTTAAAATCCATTTCGATTCAGCTTGTAATCCGTTTGTATAATGATGAGCATGCGGAGTAATTTCCTGTACCATCATTTTTTTGTTCGGCAGACCGGCCGGAGTTGTAATGTATTTGGTTAGATAAGGGATATTTTTTACATCACGATATATATCCTGGTAAAAATATTTTGCGGATAAGTTGGTAAGAGCGTGTGTAATATTTTTAATTGAATATTCGGCGCTGAACATTTGTCTTTGTTCGACCGGATAGGTTACAAGAGCATTAGCCGGAAAAAGTAAATTACCTCCTGGAATCCCCACATTTTTTGCAAAATAATTTTGGTACTTTAAACTTATTTCATGGTTTTTAAAAGGGAGTACGCCTGCAGAGAAAGAAATATTGTTATCGGCATACTGACTGTTGTTTAAAATTCCTCTTGGCGTATTTATATTATCTGCTTTTCTTAAAGTAGAATTTATGCGGGCGTACCAAACGGGAGCGTCTGCTTCGAGCGAAAGATTTCCCATTCCTTCATCATTTACCGTTGAGTAACTGCTCGCGGCGTTTCCTTTTATGCTGAAATTTTTATTAAACGATCCGGATTTTGTAATTATATTAACAATTCCTCCAAGCGCACCGGTGCCGTATAAAGATGAAGCAGCTCCCTTTATAACTTCAATCCTATTAACGTCGTTTAAATCTATTAAAGATAACGCAGCCGCTAGGTCAGTAGCTGTTTCCAGTCTGTTGCCGTCTATCATGGTAACAATACTGGATTTGCTTAGTCCTCTAATGGAAAGTTGAGTTCCCCAGATTCCGTCTCTTCCGAGTGCAAGCCCGGGTTCATTTTTCAATACATCGGGAACCGAAACCGGGTTGCCGTTTTTTATTTTATTATTTAAAACCACGTCAGCAGGAACAGGTATGTTATTTAGCGGTGAAATTGTTTTTGCACTGTAAACTCTTACTTCTCCGAGTCTTATTGGTGAAGGCGATAAGTTTATCTCCAAACTTTTTATTGAATTAGTATCAATTTTAATTGAAAGTTTTAATGATTTGTATCCTACATATGAAAATAAAATTTCATATAGTCCGCCGGGAATTTTATTGAATTTAAATTTCCCTTCTTTGTTGGTTGTAGTTCCAATCTCTAATAGTGGAATGGTAACATTAACATTAGATAATAGGCGGCTAGTTCTACTGTCCCTTACTGTTCCGGTAATATCTCTGTTCTGCGGAAATAAAATTGAGGAAAATGTAAATGTGCAAAAAAATATGTAAATGATAAGTTTCAAGAATATTCACTAACCCATTTTAACAGAATAAATATTTATAAACCTATCAAATATAATATAAGTCCGATGCTTAGTCCTAAAACGAAGTTGAAAACTTTGATTTTGATAGAATCTTTAATTGAATATGACAGCATTGGCAGCAGACCGTGTCCGTCTTGAACCATGGAACTGGTTAATAAAATTGAAAAGGGTATTAGGCCTTGAGCAAACATAGTAACAAAAATTAAATGCGGACCGGATTCCGGTATAAGCCCGATTATTGCGCTTGCGATAAGAATAAGTAAAGTGTAATGGGATGCTATTTTATGCAGATCGTAATGCGAGAATCCGAAACTAAGCAGAGCAAGAGCGCCGAATGTCCATAAAAATATTTTCCATAAGTGATGTTTTATAATATGGTTCCAAACATGTTCTTTTAAATAATGTTTATATCCTTTATGATGGGAATGATATTGGGGAACTTCGCAGTCTACGCATGTTTGAATTTTAAATTTTCTTACGATAAAATCGATTAGTTTCCCGGAAAAAATTCCAATTACAGCAAGAATAACAAAAAGAAGTATTGCAGTTTTAGGAAACATTGCCAGCATAACAAAAGCTTCATCACCGGAAGTTGCCAGCATTCCGCCTGTAATAGCGCCGAAGCTTATCATTCCGTGCATATACAGGCTTACTCCTGCGAAAGCGCCCACGCATCCCGGTGCTGAACCGATAACGGAAGTAACGATATACTGCTTCCAGTTTGAAGAGGTATGTAAAATTGAAGCAAGCTTGCCTCGAGTCCATACATTAATTACATCAACGACCGTCATCATTAAAAGCACAAGCAGAGTTACCTGGATGCTTTCTTTTAAAACATCAATCAGCATAGTGTTTTTATCTTTTTCCTTAAATTATAAAATCGAAGTTATGTAAAAATTTATTATTGAACCTACCTGTCCAAGTCTATTGCAGAACTCTAACAGTGGGGTGTCACGGACCATTCCGTGACACAGAAACCTCATATTTCAGTCATGGTATGGACTATGACTGCCCGGTATTGAAGTTGTGCAACTTGCCGTAGTTAGTATAC
>CAZHBJ010000114.1:0-11107 GCA_964530445.1 uncultured Ignavibacteriaceae bacterium | reverse complement strand
TTTTAAAATTCGGTGAAGAAATTACTCTATAATTTTATTAAAAATTAAATTTTATAAAAATATTTATTTTTTATTTTATGAAAATAGTGTAATAATAAGTATTTTAAAAAAGACTTTTATAACTAATCGGAACATTGATAAAATTATCCAACATTATAGTATGTAATTAATGGCAAAAGTTATTTCTATAGCAAATCAAAAGGGCGGAGTAGGCAAAACTACAACCGCAATTAACTTATCATCATCCTTAGCTGCAGCAGAAAAAAAAACGCTGCTAATAGATATTGACCCGCAGTCTAACTCTTCTTCCGGACTAAGTGTAACAAATCATTCTCCTTCCGTTTACGAAGTGCTGATTGGAGTAAATGATATTGAAAATGTAATTATAAACAGCTACATGCCGTTCCTGGATATTTTACCGTCAAATATAAACCTTGTTGGCGCCGAAATTGAAATGGTGGATATGCCTAACCGTGAAAAGCTTTTAGGAGATTCAATATCCAAAATAAAAGATAAATATGATTTTATTCTAATCGATTGTCCTCCTTCTCTCGGCTTGCTCACTCTTAATTCTTTATCTTCATCCGACTCTGTTTTAATCCCAGTACAATGCGAATATTTTGCTCTTGAAGGCTTAGGACAATTATTAAATACTATTAACATAGTAAAACAGCATTTTAATAAAAACCTTACCATAGAAGGTGTATTGTTAACTATGTTTGATGTAAGGCTTCGGCTTTCCCAGCAGGTTGCCGAAGAAGTAAGAAAATATTTCGGAGATAAGGTTTTTAAAACAATTATAAATAGAAATGTAAGAATTTCGGAGGCTCCCAGTTTTGGGAAACCGGTTATTTTATATGATGCTATTTCTACCGGTTCTCAAAATTATATCGCCTTAGCTTCTGAGTTATTGGAACGAAACTCAACTGAAATTAAAACAAACTAAATATGAGCAAATTTAAAACAGGTCTCGGAAGAGGACTAGACGCTTTAATAAACCAGCAAAGCTACAAAAGCACAGGCGAGGCTATTAATGTAGCTGAAATAAAACGGGATGACGGGAAACAGTTTGATATTCTTGCTAAAATTCCGGTTGAAGTAATATCATCAAATCCTTTCCAGCCCAGAATTCATTTTGATCCGCAAGCATTCGAGGAATTAAAAAAATCAATTCTTTCCAACGGATTAATTCAACCGATAACTGTAAGAAGAGTTGACAACAGGTATGAGCTTATTTCCGGAGAACGCAGGCTGAAAGCTTGCCGGGACATCGGCTATAAAGAAATTCCTGCATATATTATTAAAGTCGACAGCGATGAAACTATGCTCGCTATGGCTTTAATTGAAAATATTCAAAGAGAAAAATTAAACCCGATTGAAGTCGGTCTTGCTTATAAAAGACTAATGGACGAATGCCGTTTAACGCAGGAAGAAATTGCCGATAAAGTAGGCAAGGATAGGTCAACCGTAGCAAACTCAATTAGATTATTAAAATTACCGAAGCAAATACAAGAATGCTTGATAAAAGAGACAGTCTCGATGGGGCATGCGCGTGCTTTAATAAATTTGCCTTCCGAAGACTTACAACTGGAAGCATTGAACAAGATTATAGAAGGTAATTTATCTGTTCGCAAGGTTGAACAGCTTGTAAAAAAATTATTAAAAACTCCGAATAATTTAAAACGTTCCGTTTCATTTACACCTAAAACCGGTACCTTTAATGCGAACCTTAATGATATCGAAGACAAGTTGAGAAAAATTTTCGGAACAAAAGTTCAATGTAAACAAAAGCAAGACGGTACGGGTGAAATAATAATAGATTTTTATTCTAACGATGAATTAGAACGCTTATTTGAACTATTTGAAATCATTGATAAATCATATAGTTAAAATCGTATTTATATTCTTACTGCTGATGCAAGTAAGTTATGCACAACAGGATTCTCTCCAAAGTAAAAATAATTCCTCGGCGGATACTGTTTTTGTTATGCAGAAATCACCTTGGGGAGCGGTCTTAAGAAGTGCGATAATTCCCGGGTGGGGACAATTTTATAATCATTCTTATCTTAAAATTCCGGTCATTTGGGGAATAGGCGGGTGGCTTGTTTATGAATGGATTCAGAATAATAATCTTTTAAAACAGTGGCAAAATTTATATGCTCAAACAAAGACTCCAATATATTTAGATAATAAAAATTTCTATCAGGATCAGAGAGATCTAATTTCAATTTATATCGGTTTAACTTATGTGCTTAATCTTGTAGATGCTTATGTGGATGCGGAATTATTCGATTTCACGGTAAAAGAAAATTCTTATACAAAAACTCCCATGTTAAATATGAGAATAAAGTTTTAATGAAAAATGTTATAGTCTGCAAAAATTGTAATAATGAAAATCCGTTTTACGTATGGATTTGCAAGAATTGCAATTCATATCTTAGAGAAAGAATTTTCAATATAGATTTATGGAAGGTAATTTCATTACTCATTTATGCGCCTCAAAAAGGCTTTAGTATTATAATTCAATCCGAGCATAAAAATTTCATAGTCCCTATATTTCTTTTTGCTTCAATAAAACTATTTATCGATTCATTTTTCATTTCACTTCTAACAAATAAAGGCGAACCTGTTTTTGGAAATTTCTTAATTAAGTTTTTAATAACATTCGCTGTTTTACTTTCTTTTTTACTTCTTATTGTTTTAGTATTCTCATGGATAAACAAACTATTAGGCTTATTTACCAGGTATAGAGATAATTTGTCTGTTTTAATTTATTCACTTCTCCCGCATGTTTTTGCATTAATTTTACTCTTCACAGTTGAATTGACAATTTTCGGTGCAAGTTTATTTTCTAACAATCCTTCTCCGTTTACCGTAAAAGAATTTTTAGCGTATTTATTTTTGGTGTTCGAAGGTATTATTATTGTTTGGGGAATTTTGCTGGGAATAAACGGCGTTTACACGCAGTCGAAAAATGTTTTGTATTCCGTTATTACCGGAATACTTTTCAACGCTCTTCTCTTTTTATGCCTATATTTCAATTCAATTTTATTATTTAAATAATCCTCAATAAAATATGGACCCAAACATTTTTAATAAAGATAAAGAATTATTTTTACCGACTTATAACCGCATACCCCTGGATATTGATCACGGCGAAGGCGTACATTTATTTGATAAAAAAGGGAACAGGTATCTTGATTTCTTTTCCGGGTTAGCAGTAAATGCACTTGGTTATGCCCATCCAAAAATTGTCAAAGCCGTTTCGGAACAAATCTCAAAATTTGCGCATCTTTCCAATAATTATATAACTAATGTTCAAATTGAATTTACCGAACTGCTTTTAAAATATTCCGGAATGTCCAAAGCTTTTTTAACAAACAGCGGTACGGAATCAATTGAAGGCACTTTAAAAATAATTAGGAAGAAATTTGGTCCGGATAAAAAGATATTTGCTTTAACGGATTCATTTCACGGCAGAACTTACGGTGCAGTGTCTCTAACAGGCAGAGAAAAATACAAAGCCGGTTTTGAACCTCTGCTGTCTAATATTAAACACATAAAATTCAACGATTTGAATGATCTTGAAAAAAATATTGATAAAGATACGGCAGCAATTTTTTTGGAATTAATCCAGGGCGAAGGAGGAATAAATTTAGTTTCTAAGAAATTTATCGATGAGCTAGTTAACCTTAAACATAAATTTAATTTTGTTATTGTTTCTGATGAAATACAAAGCGGAATCGGCAGAACAGGAAAGCCTTTCGCATATTCTCACTATGATTTTAAGCCCGACATTGTAGTAACTGCCAAGGCTATCGGCGGAGGTTTGCCTTTGGGAGCATTTTTAACTTCACCGGAATTTACCGAAGTTTTTAACATAGGCAAGCACGGAACGACATTCGGAGGTAACCCGGTAAGCTGTGCAGCCGGCAAAGTGGTTTTGGAAGAGGTTTTTGAATATGGCTTGATGAACAAGGTTGCGGACCTAGGAAGCTATTTCTTAAATCAATTAGATGAAATTCAAAAAATGTTTCCGAACGATATTAAAAATATACGCGGAAAAGGATTTATGATAGGTATTGAACTTAATTATGAATGCGCTGAATTTGTGGAAAAGATGAGGGAGAGAAAGATTTTAATAAATTGCACAAATAATAATGTTTTAAGGATATTACCTCCTCTTATATCAACTAAAAACGATATAGATTTTTTCTTATTCAATTTTCATGAAATTTTAAAAAATAAATCTTGATTAATTATGGAATATAAAACAGATGTACTAATAATCGGAAGCGGAATTGCTGGGTTATTTGCTGCCAACCGGATTTCCGATTTTGCCGATGTTATTGTTGTAACAAAGAAAGAAAAAAACGAATCAAATACAAATTATGCACAGGGCGGAATTGCTTCTGTAATTGATCCTAATGATTCTTTCGAAAAGCATATCGATGATACTTTAATTGCGGGAGCAGGATTATGTAAAAAAGATATTGTCGAAATACTGGTTACGGAAGGACCGGAAAGAATTAATGATCTTATTGATATCGGTACCAAGTTTACAAAAAAAAACGGCAGACTCGACCTGGCGAAAGAAGGCGGACATTCTATGCCGCGAATTGTACATGCAAAAGATTTAACCGGCAGAGAAGTTGAACGAGCGCTGATTGAAACTGTCGCTTCAAAAACCAATGTGAAAATCTTCGAAAATACTCTGGCTATTGACTTAATTACAGAACATAATGTTCAGCAATTGAAAAATTCACCATTAAAAAATAGGAATTGTTGGGGAGCCTATATCTTAAGCTGCGATCAAAAAGAAGTAATTAAAATTTCCTCTAAGGTTACAATCTTAGCAACCGGCGGTATCGGACAGGTTTATTTACATACTACAAATCCTGCTATAGCTACAGGAGACGGATTTGCTATGGCGTACAGGGCCGGTGCTAAAATAGGAAATATGGAATTTATTCAATTTCACCCGACAAGCTTTTATTCAACTAAAACAAATAATGATATCAAAACATCATTTTTAATTTCCGAAGCTGTAAGAGGATTCGGCGGAATATTAAGAACTAAAAACGGCCGTGAATTTATGAGCAGCTACGACAGTCGTAAAGAATTAGCTCCACGCGATATTGTAGCCCGTGCAATAGATAATGAATTGAAAAAAGCCGGTGATGATTATGTCTATCTGGACATAACTCACAAAAACAAAGCAGACATTCTCGATCATTTCCCAAATATTTATAATAATTGTTTGAAAAACGGAATTGATATTACTAAAGATCTCATACCGGTCGTTCCTGCCGCACATTATGCATGCGGCGGAATAGTTGTTGATGAATTCTCAAGAACTTCATTAAAAGGTCTTTATGCTTGCGGTGAAGTAAGTATGACCGGTGTGCATGGATCAAATAGATTAGCCAGCAATTCACTTTTAGAAGCAGTTGTATTTTCTCAGCGTGCTTCAAATGATATTAAAAGCTTCTTAAAAGAAAATACGTTTAAAATACCCGACATTCCTGAATGGGACGATTCCGGCGCATTATCTTCGGATGAAAAAATTTTAATTTCTCATAGCGTTAAAGAAGTTAAGCAGACTATGTGGGATTATGTAGGAATAGTTCGTTCGAACCTCCGTTTGGAAAGAGCCGCAAGGAGAATTCACAATATATTTGTGGAGACGGAAGAATTATATAAAAAGACCAAAGTGTTTGAAGATATTTTAGAACTTCGGAATATTGTTGCTTGTGCACACATGATTATTAAATCTGCCAAGTTAAGAAAAGAGAGCAGGGGACTGCATTATAATCTGGATTATCCTGAACTTTTACCTGAAAATAAAATTAAAGATACTATACTTCAAAATTTTAATCCTTAAGATTTTTCAAAAGGTAATCCGTAATTGCTCCGTATCTTATTCCGCGGGCGCTGACTGTAACTTCATTTAAATTAAGCAGATTCATTATCGTATGTAGAATTTGACTGCCCGCCAATAATACGTCTTCTCTTCCATTTACAATGCTTTTATATTTTTGTTTTATTTCTTCCGAAGCAAGAGTACTGAGTTCATTAATTATAACTTCCATTTCGTCATATTTTAAAATAGAACCTTCAATCAAACTCTCATCATACTCAGTTAATTTTTT
Organism: uncultured Ignavibacteriaceae bacterium; assembly: GCA_964530445.1. GTDB lineage: Bacteria > Bacteroidota > Ignavibacteria > Ignavibacteriales > Ignavibacteriaceae > FEN-1297. The sequence goes on along the minus strand of CAZHBJ010000114.1, from coordinate 4,955 downwards.
GTTTATACATGCTAATGTTGTCGGAGTACCGGCAATAGCAATTACATTTTCCGGCCTTAAGTTTTTCGATGTAATTTCTTTTAGTAATTCCTTTATATTATAGATAAAGTTCTTCTGTTCCGAAAGAAGCGGGGGATTATTTTTGTAATATTTTTCCGTCCCGCTTACTACACCTACCTGGTAGCTATGCACAAATTCTATTTTATTTTTTTTACCGTAAATTAATTCGGTACTTCCTCCGCCGATATCAATCACAAGATTATTCGAATTGGTTTTCAAACTGCTTGTAGCTCCAAGATAAGATAAATTAGCTTCTTCTTCTCCGGAAATTATTTTAATCTCCAAATTGAGTTTATCTTTTATTTCATTTACTATTTGCATCCCGTTTGAAGCAATTCTAAAAGCATTTGTAGCGTTTAATATAACCGTATCACATTTATAACGATTTATAATTTGTAAGTATTCATTTAGAATATTATAGAGTTCATTTATCTTTTCTTCACTAATGTTACCGCCGGGTATAAGACCTTTTCCAATCCTAGGAATTCTCTGCAAATTTAAAACGGAGTTAAAAATAGATGAGGATTTTTCCTTTTCCGCAATTAAAAGCAGAACGGTATTTGTGCCTATATCGATTGAAGCAATAGTCATAATTTTTATTTATTTTTATTTACCAATTTTGATTATTATTATGAATTCGATTAATAAATTATCCAAAATTTTCCTTTTTATTTGTATTACCGCCGGCGCAATTTGGCTTGGAAGTTACATAGCCAGGTTGACGGTAACTTATCAATTATTTAGAGATAATTATTTCAATTTAAAAACATATATAAATAGTAATAACCTGTCCGGCATATTAACCGCTTTAAATGAAGGTATTTTCTTACAGGTTGTTTTGTACGCCGTATTTATAATTTCATTTTTTATATTTCTAATATCCTCTAAAATAAATTTAAAGCAAAACGGCTGGTTGTTTATAGTCGCGATAATAATTTTTGTCACCTTACCGTTTGAGGTATATCTGAATACAATTGATTATAAAATAATTACATCGGTTTTTCAAACAGGCTTTAATGCCGGTCAAATATTAAATTTATATATAGAAAGATTCAAGATCCTCGGCAGTTTTCCTATTGTTGAAGTGCTTTGTTATTTTGCAGTAATATATTTTATAATTTTCCAGCCGTTTAAAATGAAAGAAAAAATTTCTTATGAAAATTAAAGAAAAGGAATTTGAAGATATCATTCAGGACTTAAAATCTCTTGCGGCTCAATTAGGTGCCGAAGTACGGTTTGAAAAAGGTGATTTTAAGGGCGGCTATTGCATTCTAAAGGAAAGCAAAGTAATTGTAATAAACAAAATGGCAAATCTTCAAAGAAAAGTGATGATACTTTCTATGGCATTAAAGGAACTCGGCATAGATCAAATATATCTTACACCCCGTTTAAGAGAAATTATAGATGAAATGGTAGAAACAAAATGAAAATACTAATTATAAACGGTCCGAATTTGAATATGCTGGGAGCAAGGGACAAACAGCATTATGGGAGTATTTCATTAAAAAAGATTGAACAATTAATAAAAAAAGAGTTCCCGAAAATTAAATTTCATTTCTTTCAGTCTAATATAGAAGGGGAAATTATAAATATTATACAAAGCTCTAAAAAGGAATTTGATGGCATAGTTATTAATCCTGGCGGATATGCTCATACATCGGTTGCGATAAGAGACGCTCTTACCGATAGTAAGATACCAAAAATTGAAGTACACTTGTCTCATCTTAATAAAAGAGAAAACTTTAGACAAAATCTAATAACTGCCGGAGGCTGCAATGGTTATATATCCGGGTTTAAAGAGAATAGTTATTTGGCAGGAATCTATTTATTAAATAAAATTATAAAGGAAAAGTAAAAATTGATTAAAGCAGTTATATTTGATCTGGATAATACGCTAGTTGATTTTATGAAAATGAAGCGAAGATCAATTGAGGAAGCCATTCCTGCAATGATCGATTCCGGTCTAAAAATAACAACGGCAGAAGCAAATAAAATTATTGATGAAATATATAAAGAACAGGGAATCGAGTACCAACAGGTTTTCGATGTATTTTTACAAAGAGTTCTAAAAAAAATTGACTATAAGATCTTATCAGCCGGAATTGTGGCATATCGGCGAGCACGCGAAGCTTCATTAATTCCTTATCCTCATGTTTATCCAACACTTCATAAACTTATGAAAATGGGGATTAAAATGGGCATATTATCGGATGCTCCCGCAAAAGAAGCCTGGCTTAGGTTAGCTTATTTAAATTTTCATCATATTTTTGATACTGTAGTAACTTTTGAAGATACCGGAGAAAGAAAACCAAATGCCGCACCGTTTTTAACTATACTAAAAAAAATGGAAGTCGAAGCATCAAAAACGCTAATGCTTGGAGATTGGGCTGAAAGGGATATTGTTGGAGCAGCTAATGTCGGAATGAAAACTGCTTTTGCGAGGTACGGCGACACCTTTGATACAAAAGAACATAATGCCGATTATGAATTAAATGACATAAGCGAATTAGTGGATATTATCATTCAAGAAAATCAATTATAAATTTTATTTAAACTTATTGATTATTTCAGAGCCCGGATATTGATATTAATTGTATGATTAGTTATTTTTCTCTCAAATTATTCCTGAGGAAAAATGAAAAATCTTTCAATAAAGAAATTATATTATTCGATTAGCGAGGTTAGCAAAATAACTGAAGTTGAACAATATGTTTTAAGATATTGGGAGACTGAATTTGAAGAATTAAAACCTCAAAAAAATAGGGCTGGGAACAGAATTTATACGAACAAAGATATCCAGCTTATAATGTTCATTAAAAGTTTGCTGAGGGAAAAAAAGTATACAATTGAAGGAGCGAAGAAAATTTTAGAGAATTACTCCCCGGATATTTCACCCCAGGAAAGCAGTATAAATTTAAATAACGAACCGCTGACAATCATTTCGGAAACTAAAAAAGATAAATCATCATTAAAAAAAGACCTTGAAGAAATTAAAAGTATTTTAGAAATTTTGGTATCGAAATTATAATTTTACGGAACGTGGCGCAGCCCGGTAGCGTACCTGAATGGGGTTCAGGTGGTCGTGGGTTCAAATCCCACCGTTCCGACTAGGGAAGGTGCTCTTGTGAGCGCCTTTTTTCTTATAAATATTCACTTTTTATGTGCGTTAAATTGTACCTTTTTAATTTTTGATTTCACTCCTATTTTATAACTTCAATATTATTCTTAATTTTAATTTTAAATTTTCTCAGAAAAGGACTTGATGGAAATTATATCTGATAAACCTAAGTGTCATTGTGGTGTATTTGGTATTTTTGGAACAAATGAGGCAGCAATAAATACCTATTACGGACTTCATGCTTTACAACATAGGGGACAAGAGGCCAGCGGAATAGTTACCAGGGGTATTAACAGTAATAACAATCCCGTTTTTAATATTTATAAAGGGGAAGGATTGGTTTCGGAAGTCTTTGCCGATCCTAAAGTTTTTAAAGATGTCTTGATTGGGGCTTCGGCTATCGGGCATAACCGGTATTCTACAACCGGGTCTTCCGAATCATTAAAAAATATTCAGCCGTTTGTAGTTCATTATAGAATGGGAAATATTGCTGTTGCACATAACGGTAATTTAACCAATGCAAAACAATTGAGAGAAGAATTGGTAAACGAAGGAGCTATATTTCAAACCACCAGCGATACGGAAGTAATTTTACACTTAATTGCACGCAGCAGACTGAATAATCAATTAGAACAAATTAAAGAGGCTCTTTCGAAGCTTGAGGGGGCTTTTTCATTAACAATACTTACGGATGATAAATTAATAGCGGCGAGGGATTCGTTCGGGTTCAGACCTTTATGCATCGGTAAAGTAAACGGCTCTTTTGTCATAGCTTCGGAAACCTGCGCTTTTGATATTATCGCGGCTAAGTTTATCCGCGAAGTTGAACCCGGTGAAATTGTAGTAATTGATGATGAAGTAAAGGAACCGGATCAAATAAAATCTACAAAAATTAAAGAAGAAGATGTCCCCAATCAAAAGCATTGTATTTTTGAATATATATATTTTTCTCGCCCGGATAGTTTTATTTTCGGACATAATGTAGATAAAATGAGGAGAAGATTAGGTAAAATTTTAGCGAGGAAATATCCTGTAAAAGATAAAGACGGTGAGAAAGTAATTGTAATAAGTGTACCTGATAGTTCAAACACTACTGCCTTGGGTTATCAAACACAATTGGAAAAGCAGGGGATTAGATCTAAGCTGGAAATCGGATTGATCAGAAGCCATTACATAGGCAGAACTTTTATTCAGCCCGGGCAGGAAAAAAGAAAGATCGGTGTACGTATAAAATTCAATATCGTAAAAGGAGTTCTCGAAGGGAAAACGGTTGTAATAGTTGATGATTCAATCGTAAGAGGAACAACTTCAAAACAGCTTGTTAACCTGATTAAAGAGGCTAAACCCAAAGCGATACATTTACGTATTTCATCCGCACCGATAATGCACCCTTGTTATTACGGTATGGACTTCCCGAGTAAAGAAGAATTAATTGCCAACCAGATGAACGGGGAAATAAAATCCATTGAGAAGTACCTTGGTGTGGACAGTTTGGAATATTTAACAATTGATGAAATGTTGGAAGCTATCTCTGAAGCGAATCCGGCTAATTTTTGTACGGCGTGCTTTTCGGGGAAATACCCCACAGAAGTGGATGTGAGTTTCAAAAAGGAAATCTATGAATTATAGAGCCCTTTTCATTTTCTGCTTTCTTCTTTTATTTAATACTTTTTCATTTTCACAGGTTACGGTATTTGTTAAATACACCCAAAATGTGTCCAGATCTTCCATAGATAAGAAAATCCAGAGTAAAGATTTTTTATCATCTACTAATGTA
>CAZHBJ010000113.1:0-11120 GCA_964530445.1 uncultured Ignavibacteriaceae bacterium | reverse complement strand
GTTCTCGATATTTCCTTACCGGACGTGAACGGCTTGGATATATTAAAAAAATTAAAAGAGGAACAGCCGAATTTGCATGTCCTTATTCTTTCCATGCATTCCGAAGAACAGTACGCAGTCCGGGTACTTCAAGCCGGTGCATCGGGTTATTTGACAAAAGCAAGCGCACCCGAAGAGCTGATTAAAGCAATTATGAAAATTGTTCGCGGGGACAAATATGTTAGTGAAGCTTTAGCAATGAAATTAGCTAAAAACCTCGAAGGTAAATCAAAAAATCTTCCCCATGAATTATTATCAGACCGCGAATTCCAGATAATGCGTATGATTGCACAAGGTAAAACTATAAAAGACATTGCCGGTGAACTTTTTATTAGCGATAAAACTGTCAGTACATACAGGGCACGCCTACTCTTAAAAATGGGAATGAAAAACAATTCGGAACTTACCCATTATGTAAATATAAACGGGTTATCGGAATAGATTATATTATTACCTCACTTTACACAAAAAGAGAAGTAAAAAGATGACATCTTTATTTTAATATAATTAATCAAAATAAAATTGTTAATATATGAATAGATAGTTGTTTATTTAAGCAAGATGTCATCTTTCTAAGCTGCGTAACATCAGTTATTTAGTAAAGTCGTTAAGTACTTATCGAGCAGCCCTTTCCCACAGAATCTTGTCTGCTGTACGAATTCACCAAAAAATACTCATAATCTTAAATGAATGTTTGTAAGGCAATTACCTACAAAAGAATCAGCATTTGCCTTATACCCGCTTTACAATTCCTTATTTAACTTTCTACATGTAAATCTACTCCAAATATTTCCAGGGAAATAAAATGAAAATTCTAATTGCAGATGATTCTGAAATACTTCGAGATCGTATTAAAGAATCGTTAAAGGATTTAAATGAAACTGAAATTATATCCGAAGCAAAGAATGGAATTGAAGCCCTAAAAATAATGAAAGAGCTAAAACCGGATTTTATATTATTGGACTTGAGAATGCCCGAGTTAAATGGTTTTGAAGTTCTAAAAAAAATAAGAGAAAGTAGTTACAAACCGAAAGTGTGCATCTATACCAACTATGCATATACACAATATAAAAAGAGGTGTATGAATGAAGGCGCTGATTATTTCTTTGATAAAAATGTCGATTTCCAGGAAGTGAAAAATTTAATTGCCGAACTTGCTATGAAAATGCAAGGACAAAATAATAAGCAGCCATAATGATAACAAAAACTAAAAATAGAATAAGAGTATTTATGTGTAAAAGCGAATATTGGAATTAGTGAATGGAAAACAATTACAAAAAAAGAAGCCGCCGTCCATACTTCATTATAATTAATTTTATAATTCTTGGAATAGGAATTATAATAGGCGGTTACTTTTATTACAGCAATTATGAAAAGCAATATAGAACCGAAATAGAAAACCAGCTTTCATCAACCACATTATTAAAAGTGAACCAGATAATGCAGTGGCGTAAAGAACGTTTGGGTGATGCCGAAGTTTTAAACGAGAATGCTGAATTTGCCGGCCTTGTTGAAAAAGTTATTGTTAAGAAAAACAATACGGATACAAAAAGAAGATTACAAGTATGGATTAAACAAGTATGTTCTGCATATAATTATGAAAGGATATGCTTATTTGATACAAATGGTGCTGAAGTAATTTCTTACCCGGCTGAAAAAATACTTAAGCCGTTTCATTTTTCTGTAAATTCTTTGCATGTATTAAAATCGAGACAAATATTCTTTCAAGATTTCTACCGCAATGAAAATGACGGCAGAATTTATTTATCAATTTTCATCCCGATTACAGCAGGGCAGTCCGGTAAAAATATAATTGGTGTTCTTGCATTGCGGATTGATCCTAATCATTATCTTTTCCCTTTAATAAAAGAATGGCCTACACCGAGTAAAACAGCGGAAACGCTTATTGTAAGGCGTGAAGGAAATGATGTTGTTTTCCTAAATGAGCTTAGATTTGAGAAAAATGCAGCACTGAGTTTTAGAAAGCCGCTTTCAGATTTGAAATTACCTGCTGTACAAGCAGTGTTGGGCCGCAAAGGAATTTTTCAAGGTAAAGATTATCACGGTGTACCTGTAACAGCTTACATTTGTTCAATACCGGGTTCACCGTGGTTCTTAGTTGCCAGAATAGATATTTCCGAAGTTTATGTTCCGATTAGTGAAAGAATGTGGCTGATAATAATATTAGTTATCGGCCTTTTAATAGGTGTAGGGCTTAGTCTGGGATTATTTTGGAGACACCAGCAAGTTAGATTTTATAAAGAAAGTTTTGAAGCCTCAGAAAAGCTGAAAATTTTGTCTATGCGTTATGAGGCAATCCTTGCTGCTGCTCCGGAAATTATTATGGAGTTTGATAATAATAAGATTTATACCTGGGCAAATAATGAAGGAAAGGAATTTTTTGGTAATAATGTTATTGGAAAACAAGTGAGCTTTTTCGAAATAGGAATCGATTCTTCTGATACACCAACAATAATTTTAGATGGAAGTGAAGAGCTAAATTATGTGGAAAATTGGCAGAGGCGTAAAGATGGAAAAAAAAGGCTGTTGGCGTGGTGGTTTAAAAATCTTAAAGATGAAAATGGAAACATAAATGGTGTATTAGCTTCTGCTCGTGATATTACAGAAAACAAACATGCAGAGGAGTTATTACATGAAACAAATGAATACCTGGAGAATCTTTTTAATAATGCAAATGCACCGATTATTGTCTGGGATACTTCATTATTAATAACCCGCTTCAACTTAGCATTTAAAGAATTGACCGGGTATGAAGCAAGTGAAATAAGAAATAAAAAAATTACACTTCTATTTTCAGAAGATAAAGTTACCGAATCGCTTGAGAAAATTGATAAAATTACCAAAGGTGAAAAGTGGGAAACAATTGAAATACAAATATTGAGAAAAGATAAAGAGGTTAGAACAGTCCTCTGGAATTTTACAAATATATATGACAAAGAAGGGAAGGAGATAACAGCAACATTTGGACAAGGACAGGACATTACAGAACGAAAACTTGCTGAGTATGAGATGCTATTTCAAAGTGAAATAATGAAGAATATGAACGAGGCCTTATTTCTTGTTAGAATGGACGATGGAAATATTTTTTATGCAAATTCGAAGTTTGAAGAAATGTTCGGCTATGAACACAATGAGATGATAGGAAAGAATGTTTCGATTGTAAATGCCCCTACCGATAAAAGGCCGGAAGAAACAGCAGTAGAAATTATTAGAATAATAAAGATAAAAGGCTCTTGGGAGGGTGAGGTACACAATATTAAGAAAAATGGTACTTCTTTTTGGTCTTTTGCAAAGGTTTCCATTTTTGATCATTTAAAATATGGGAAAATTCTCGTTGCAATCCAGACCGATATTACGGAGCGTAAGAAAGCTGAAGAAGAAATCCTTAAGCTAAATGCTGAACTTGAGCAACGTGTAAATGAACGAACAATGCAATTAGAAATTGCCAACAAAGAATTAGAGTCTTTCAGCTATTCTGTTTCCCATGATTTGCGAGCGCCGCTCCGCGCAATTGAAGGTTTCAGCAAGGCTCTGGTTGAAGATTATAATTCTAAACTTGATGTAGAGGGGAAAAAATATCTTAATCATATTAGCTCCGCCACCAGGCATATGTCCGATCTTATAGATGATTTTTTAAAGCTTTCCAGGATTACAAGCAGTGAATTAGTCAAGACAAATATAAATCTGAGCAAAATAGCCGAAAGTATTTCTGGAAATCTTAAAGAAACTGAACCAGAACGAAAGGTGAAATTTAATATTATACCGGGAATTATAGTAAATGCAGATGGCCAACTTATGAAAGTTCTAATGGAGAATTTGATAAACAATTCCTGGAAATTTACGAGAAACAAATCCGGAGCTGTAATAGAATTTGGTTATACCGGGCAAAATGCGGCAGGTATTTATTTTGTTAAAGATAACGGCGCGGGCTTTGACATGGCTTATGCTAATAAATTGTTTATACCGTTCCAGCGTCTTCATGCTTCAAAGGATTATGAAGGAACGGGCATAGGGCTTGCAACCGTGCAGCGTATAATAGCACGCCACGGAGGAAAAATTTGGGCTGAAGGCGAAGTCGGCAAAGGTGCAAAATTTAGTTTTACGTTATAATGATAAAACGATAAAGAGAATTATATGAAAACAAAACTTAACATTTTGCTAATAGAAGACTCGGAAAATGATGCATTATTGATAATGCGGGAGCTGGGTAAACTAGACACCAATGCCGTTTTTGAAAGAGTAGATAACACAATTGCATTAAATAAAGCTCTTGAAAAAGAATGGGATATAATTATTTCCGATTATTCAATGCCGGGATTCAGCGGTACTGAAGCATTAAAAATGGTTAGGTCAAATAATGAAGATATTCCCTTTATAATTGTTTCAGGAGCTATAGGAGAAGATATTGCAGTTGAGACTATGAGAAACGGGGCAAACGATTATTTAATGAAAAATAATCTTAAAAGATTAAACATGGCGGTTTACCGAGAATTAAAAGATTTTGAAATAAAAAAAGAAACAAAACTTGTAAGGAAACAGCTTAAAGAAAAGGAAGATCTGTATGAAGCTCTAGTTGAAACATCGCCTGAGGCAATTATATTATTGGATTCATACGGAGAGATAAGATTTGCCAATAATAAGGCCGCTGATTTAACCGGATATAAAGAAGTGAGAAATTTGCTGGGGAAAAATATCTCCGATTTTATAGTTTCGGAGGACATGCAGAAAGCTTCGGCCACACTCGAAAATGCTTTAAAGCATGGTAAAATTGAAAATAAGGAATATAGAATATTATTACCGGATAAAAGTATTAGATATGTTGAAACAAATGTTTCAATAATACCATTCCAAAAGAATGGTTCAAACAGGCTTTTAGTAATTGTAAGAGATATAACGGAACGAAAACAATCCGAACAAAAAATTAAAAGGCTAAACCGCGTTTATGCTTATATAAGCGGAATAAATAAGCTTATAGTTAGGACTAAAAATATAAAAGAATTATTTAATGAAGCATGCAGGATCGGAACAGAAGTCGGAAAATATGATATGGTATGGATGGGCTTGGTTGATAATGTTGAACGTAAAGTAAAGCCGGTAACCTGGAGCGGGGCACCTGGGGAATATTTTGAAAACCTCGTAGTTTCAATTGATCCTGTTCCCGAAGGCAGGGGGCCGACAGGCACTGCTGTTAGAGAAGGGAAGTATGTAATCAATAATGATATTATGCACGATGAAAAAATGGCGCCCTGGTCTAACAGAATAAACAAACTTAATTATCACTCAAGTTCTAGTTTTCCTTTAATAAATAATAATGATGTAATCGGAGCAATATCATTTTATTCGAAAAAGAAATCTTTTTTTGATGAAGCGGAAATAAACTTGCTTAGCGAGCTTTCCTTGGATTTATCCTATGCCGTGGCTTCTATAAATCAGGAACAGCTTAGGATAAAAGCAGAAGAAGAATTAAGAGAAAGTGAAGAAAAATATCATCAATTTTTTAATGATGATTTGACGGGAGATTATATTACTACTCTTGAGGGGCAAATTATAATGTGCAACCCGACATTTGCTAAAATATTTGCTGCCGAATCAATTGACGATGTAGTGAAGAAAAATGTGAATGATCTTTACCCTAATCCTGAAACAAGAATTGAATTTCTCACCCGGTTAAAGAAGCATAAAAAGTTGGAATCGCTAGAAGTAAAATTACGCCGCTTTGACGGAAAAATTATTGATGTAATGGAAAACCTGGTTGGTGTATTCGATAAAAAGGGAGAACTGGTACAAATCAAAGGATACTTGTATGATGAAACCGAAAAGAAAAAAACAGAAGCAGCAGTTAAAGAAAGCGAGAAACGATACCGTAATTTATTCGAGAATGCTGCCATAGCTATTTGGGAAGAAGATCTTTCGGATGTAAAAAAATATATAGATGAATTAAAAGGAAAGGGAGTTAGTGATTTTCGTTCATTTTTCGGAAAGCACGCTAATGAAATTATAAAGTGCGCTTCAAAGGCTAAACTGCTTGATGTAAACAAGGAAGTGTTAAATGTAGTAAAAGGAAACAGTAAAGAGGAGGTATTACAAAGTTTATCTTTCTTTTTCGTTGACGAATCTTTAGAGGAAGCTATGGAAGAACTAATTGGGCTATCAGAAGGCAAATTAAGAATTGACGGTGAAATGCCTATTAAAATTTTAAATGGTAAAATAATTCAGATCTTATATCAGCTTACAATTGTGCCGGGATATGAAGATACCTGGTCGAAAGTATTATTCTCTTTCGTTGATATTACCGAACGCAAGGAGATTGAGAAATCTCTCAGGCTATTCCGTTTGCTGATGGATAAATCAAAAGATGCTATAGAAGTAATTGATATGGAAACCGGAGAGTTTACAGATGTTAACGAAAAAGCCTGTATTGAACTGGGATATAAACGAAGTGAACTTTTAAGAATGAATATTTTTGATATAGACCCTAATCAAAACATTCAAAGTTTCAAATTACTAATTCCCAAGCTTCAAGGAACCAATTCTATGATGCTTGAATCTATACATCGCCGTAAAGACGGTACTACTTTCCCGGTAGAATTAAATATTGCGGTAGTTAAACTTGAAAAACTATATACTGTTGTGATGGTTAGGGACATAACAGAACGCAAAATTGCCGAAAGGAAGTTAGCAGTTTCCGAGGAAAGATATAGACTACTTTTCCAAAATGCCGCAGAGGGTATCTTAGTAGTTGATATTGAAACTATGGAGGTAAAATTTGTAAACAATGCAGCCTGCCAGATGTTCGGGTACACCGAACAAGAGATGACTTGTTTGAGTGTTAAAGATATGCATCCGCCGGAAAGTCTTGCATTCGTATTTTCCGAATTCAAAACACAAGCGCAGGAAGGTAAAGGCGTTGCTACTGATATCCCATGCTTAAGAAAGGACGGCACGGTATTCTTTTGCAACATTACAAATGCAATTGCCGAAATTGACGGCAGGGAATACAATATTGGATTTGCAACCGACATGACCGCGCAAAAGGAATCTGTTGAAAAGATAAGATTTTTAGCTCATGCTTTGGAAAGTATTAATGAATGTGTAAGCATAACCGATTTAAATGATAATTTAACATTTGTCAACAGTGCATTCTGCAAGAGTTACGGGTATGAATATAGTGAGATAATCGGGAAAAACTATAACCTTATCAGATCTGAAAATAATCCGGAAGAATTATCATCAAAGATACAGCTTAAAACCCTGGGCGGAGGATGGTCAGGCGAATTATTAAATAAAAGGAAAAACGGTGAGGAGTTCCCGATATATTTATATACTTCTGTAATTAATAATGATAATGGGGAACCAATTGGGCTGCTGGGTATTTCTACTGATATAACCGAGCGTAAAAAAAATGAAGAACAAATTCTTAAGTCGGAACAGCAATTCCGTTCTGTTTGGGAAAACTCATTTGATAGTATGCGACTGTGCGATAGCAATGGAATTATTGTGAGTGTAAACCATGCTTTCTGCAAGCTGGTAGGAAAAAGCAGAAGTGAACTTGAAGGATTGCCGTTTATATCTGCATATGATCCGGCAGAGAGTAATGATTTAAAAAGTTTTAAAAATAATTTAAAGAATGACGCCATTAAACAAAAACTCGAAACTAAAATAAAATTATGGAACAAAAAAGAAATTTGGATTGAGCTTTCTAATTCCACGGTTTTGCTTGAAGGCAAACCTAAAATGGTATTGAGTATAATTAGGGATATTACAGAACGCAAACACTCCGAAGAAGAAATACGTAAACTTTATAGAGGAGTTCAACAAAGTCCCGCTACTGTACTAATAACCGATAAAAAAGGAAATATAGAATACGTTAATAATAAGTTTTACGAGACTACCGGTTATTCTAGTTCCGAAGTAATCGGTAAAAACCCACGGATAATAAAATCGGGTGAAAAATCGAAGGGAGAATATAAAGAACTATGGGGTACAATTCTGTCAGGTAAAGAATGGCGCGGGGAACTGCACAATAAAAAGAAAAATGGAGAGCTTTATTGGGAATCCGCATTAATATCGCCAATACTAAATGAAAAAAATGAAATAACTCATTTTATAGCAATTAAAGAAGATATAACCGAACATAAAAAAATGTTAGAGGAATTAATTTCGGCCAAAGAAAAGGCCGAAGAAATGAACAGGCTTAAGACAAACTTTTTAAATAATATGAGCCATGAAATGCGGACTCCGCTTGTTGCAATTTTGGGCTACTCACAATTTCTTATTTCCGATATTGAAAATAAGTATCACAAAGAAATGCTGGAAGGTATGGAAAGCAGCGGTAAAAGGTTGCTGGATACTGTAAATTCGATTCTCGATTTGTCAAGGATTGAAGCAAAAAAATCTGATTTAAAATTAACTGAAGTTGATATACTTAAGGAAACAGAGGTAGTAATAAAAAGGCTGGCGATTTTAGCCTGGAATAAAAATTTGTATCTGCGATTAGATAAAAAGTCGGATAATGTTTTTTCACTACTTAATGTTAAATATTTTGTGCATATATTGGAAAAGCTTCTAAACAACTCAATTAAATACACAAAAAATGGCGGTATAACCGTTGAAATTGAAAAAAATAATTTGGATGGCGAAAACTGGTCTGTTATAAAAGTGATCGATACCGGTATTGGTATATCAAAAGAAAATTATGAGGTAATTTTTGAAGAATTTAGGCAGGCAAGTGAGGGATTGAACAGGCAATTTGAGGGAACCGGGTTAGGTTTAACACTTACTAAAAAATATGTAAGCCTGATGAATGGGAAAATTACAGTAGAAAGTGAGCTTGGTAAAGGTTCGATATTTACAGTAATGTTTAAGTCGCTTATTCCGGATCCGAATAAAAATAGTAATGGAAAACAAGTTGCTCCGGAAATGAATTCAACTCATTCTGCAAAAAAGGAAACAATTAAACCTACAGGGAAAGAAATACTTGTTGTTGAAGATGACAATTTTTCTAGGGATATAGTAAGGCTTTTATTAAAAGATCTTTATAAAATAAAATTTGCTGAGAACGGTGAAATGGCGGTTCAATTGGTTGAAAATAAAATATACGATTGTATCCTAATGGATATTAACCTTGGTTTAGGAATGAGCGGTTTAGAGGCTACAGAAAAGATAAGGCAAATTAAAGGATATGAAGATGTCCCTATAATTGCTGTTACCGCATATGCTATGCAGGGTGATAAAGAAAAATTCCTGAGCAATGGATTTACTCACTATATTTCAAAGCCATATAGTAAAGAAACTATTTTAAAAGTATTGAATGAGGCGCTTAATTCGAAATAAATAATTATTGAGTTTATAATAGTATTTGTTTAGGGGATGTTATTCTATAAAAGCTAAAATCTATATTTCTAAATTAATAAAGGAATCCAGATTTTGTCATAATAGCAATTCTACAGTATCTTTTTCTGGCAACATGCGTTTTCAGGTAATTTGAGTAAATAATAATTTTCTGACAAATATATTTTTACGGTATCTAATAAATGTATGGAAATAGATAATTTCAATCATGTGTTAATATTTATTATACTCCTATTTTTGCTATTAAACCATAGGATAGGTAATGAAGATTAGAAGTAAACTAATTATATCTTTTTCGTTTTTTGTGATTCCGTTTTTGTTTTTAGCACTTTTAACAAATCTAGAATTTGAAAAAGAAGCTAAAGGCCAGGCGCTTTTACACACAAAGATTTATGCCCATACTATTGCTTTAACTATAGGAAGAGAAACGGAAGCAGCTAATTCACTTCCACTGTTTATTGATAGGAAAGCCTTAGAAGATTACATTAATGATATTTATTCAATTCAAAAAATTGATATAGTTATTGTCGATACGAATAAGACGATAGTGGCAGATGTAATAGCGGATGCAATCGGCACAAGATATAATTTTGATAAAAATAATGAAGTGTTTTTAACGATGCGGGATGGATTGGATAGAACTTTCAAGGAAGTAAGCAGCGATTACCCCAGCGGTATATCTTTATACGTACATATTATTAAAACAGAAAATGGAAAGACTTTAGGTGCATTACTTATTGAATATTCTTCAATATTAAAAGAAGCCGAGACAGAAATAGCCAAAGTCCGGCAAATTATTTTATATGCTTCTTTATTTTTTATTTTAATATCAATTGTATTTGGTATTATTTTGTCTAAAAAAATTAGAAGCACTATTTCAAAGTTGATTAATGCTGCGCAAAAATTTTCAAATGGTGATTATTCGGTTAGGATTCTTTCCGGAAGGAAAGATGAAATAGGGGAATTAGAAAATGCCTTCAATCTAATGATTGAACAGAAACAAAAATCAGATGAACAAATTCTTCTGTTAAGCAATACTATAAAAAGCGCAAACGATATAATAGCCATTGCCGATACAGACTTTAAATTCCTATTTGTAAACGATGCATTTTGCAAAGTATTCGGTTATACGCAAGAAGAGTTAATCGGCAAGTTTGTAGGAAAGGTAATATCTGAAAAAAATGATACTGACATAGATGAAACTGCTAATCCTAAAATACTTAAAGACGGATGGATTGGCGAACAATTGATCAGAACTAAAGATGGTAAAGAGGTATTAATTGAAATGCATATCTCTCCCGTTCAGAATTTAAAAGGTGAAGTAATTGCTGCAGTAACTGTCGCTAATGATATTACCGAAAAGAAAAAACTGGAAAAAGAGCTGGTCGATGCTAAACATAGACTTGAAATGCTGATGACTTCAAGTTCCACTATGATTTATTCATGCGATGCCGTCGGTGATTTTGATGCAAATTATATCAGTGGTAACTTTCCTTCTATTACGGGGTATTCAATAGAAGACTTTTACAAAAATAAATGGTGGGCAAATAATATTCATCCCGATGATGTTAATAATGTATTTAATAATTTGGGTGACTTATTTAAAAATGGTAATCATTCACTTGATTATCGATTTCTATTTAAAGACGGTACATGGCATTGGATGCACGATGACTTAAAACTGATTAAAGATGAATTGGGGAATCCAT
>CAZHBJ010000112.1:0-11187 GCA_964530445.1 uncultured Ignavibacteriaceae bacterium | reverse complement strand
GTTTTGGGTGGAGTCCTGTTTATCTCATCCGCAAGGATAACATTTGCAAAGACAGGACCGGATATAAACCGAAAATCTCTTTTCTTTGTTACAGGATCTTCTTCAATAAGTTCCGTTCCTGTTATATCGCTCGGCATTAAATCGGGAGTAAATTGAATTCTGCTAAACTTCAAATCCATTACTTCGGCAAGAGTTTTAATCAAAAGGGTTTTTGCCAGGCCCGGCACTCCCACCAATAAACAATGTCCGCGGGAAAGAAGAGAAATTAAAAGCTGATCAATTATTTCATCTTGACCGATAATAACTTTTGCTATCTCATTTTTAATTTTTTTTACGGTTTCATTTAATTTTTCAACTAACTGGACATCATCTGCTGCTGCACCTGAGTTCTTCAATATTTTAATTCCTATCTGGTTTATAAAAATTTATAAAACTTTACTCAATATTTTACAACATAATTTTCCAATAAATAGATTTCTTTAATTTATCAATCCATGCATTATAAAGTTTTTGTTTCTGGTATTGTTCAGCAAGTTTTTGAATTTCCGGAAAATCTGTTTTTAAACTTGCCTGATGCTGCGGTATTCTCTTTTCCAGCAGAACAATATGATATCCATAATTATCTCTACCGTAATTAAGCCGCTTGGGAAAACTAATCTCACCAACTTTTAAATTACTTACAATTTCTTTAAGTTGAGGATCTAGCTGATTGACATATAATGTTCCAAGATCTCCACCGTAAGGAGCAGATTCTTTATCTTCACTGTACTTTTTTGCCATTTTGGCAAATGTTTCATGACCGGACACAATACTGTCTCTAATGTTAGTTAATTTAGTAATTGCATCAAGGTCCGCCTCATCGCCTTTTTTAATTTTTATAAGGATATGCCTAACATGAATTTTATCTCCTCTTTTATCAATTAACTGAATGATGTG
This sequence comes from uncultured Ignavibacteriaceae bacterium, assembly GCA_964530445.1. Lineage (GTDB taxonomy): Bacteria > Bacteroidota > Ignavibacteria > Ignavibacteriales > Ignavibacteriaceae > FEN-1297. Next base: position 10,251 of record CAZHBJ010000112.1, on the reverse strand, counting down.
AAAACCGACGGGAGACTCAACCACACCGGATATCTGACCGGGTTTTAAAGCAAATGCGGCGGCTTCAAACTGAGGATAAAACACTCCTTTGCCTACCCATCCCAAGTCACCGCCTTCCGATGCACTGCCCGGATCTTCGGAGTATTTTTTTGCCATTTTAGCAAAGTCAGCTCCGTGTTTAAGTGAATCTAAAATAGCTTCCGCTTTTGCCTTATATTTTTCTTTTGCTTTTTCCGTAACTTTTGGAATAATAAAAATGTGTGCAATTTGAACTTTTTCCGGTATAACACCGATTGAGTCTTTATATTCATTAAAGAACTTTTCAACTTCCATGCGCGGTACATTAATATCGCCGAATTTTTTTTGTTCTAATTTTCTAACCATTAATTGTTTTCTTACCGGATCCTGCAAAGTACGCTTAATTTTTTCCAGACTCATACCGTAAATTTTTTCTACTTTTTCTTGCGACCCGTACTGCTGCTCAAAATATTGGATCTGGCGGTCTATCGAGCTGTTAACTTCATCATCGGATACTTGTATTGAATCGAGTAATGCCTGAGCATAAGCCAATTTTTCATCAATCATTTGATTTAAAACTTCTTTTTCCAGTCCGGGTGTATCGGGGTCTTCTTTTTTCTGAGCCGCCGTAATTTTTACCTGATAATCGACCTCGCTTTTTAGTATAATTTCGTTATCTACAACTGCGGCAATTTTATCAACAACCTCCTGGGCATAAACGTTAAAACCGATAACAACTACAAGTAGAAATAATTTAAACTTCATTTTACACCTAATTCCTGACTTCAATATCGTTATTTGAATAAAGCTCTTTGATATAATTTTTAATTAAATTTTCCTTTTTATCTGTAATAAAACGATCTTCTATTTCTCGCCTTATTACTTCAAAAGGCGGAACAGTGCCTTTTTTAAATTGACGTACTTCCTGTACCACCATAAAGTTCCCCTTTTCATCGTTAATTACAATACTAATTTCACCCGGATTTAAATCCGTTACTACTCTTAATAACGTTACCGGATGAATTTCATAGCTATATAAAAGCTGGTTCGTTCTAATTTTTTTAACAGAAGTATCACTCTTAATAATATTCAATGCATTTTCCCAATTGCTTTCCAAAACTATCGATCTGAACTGTACGGCTTTATCTTCATTGCTAAAGACTATCAAATTTATAAGATAGGAATCATACAATCTTGTAAATTCATTCTGATGTTTAATATAGTATCCTTCTAAATCGTTGGAGCTGGGATTGATTTTTTCATTCCGGTATATTTTATTAATTAATAGTGACGCAGCAAGTTCCTTTTTAGAATCTTCCATGATAGATTTGAATTTGTTCTCTTTCAGAATCCCTTCCTTTACAGCTTCCTGATAAAGGATTTCTTTATTAATCCAATTTCTAATAACTTCATTCTTATAAAAATTATTTGCTTTATTAGTATCTATCATTGCTTCCAATTCTTCACTTGTGAGATAAGAATTATTAACCCGTGCAACAAAATTCTTTTGCGACGATTCTTTACCGCAGCTAACAAGGCTAACTGCGGCAAATATAATTAAAAAAGCTTCGCTAATTCGTTTTAAAAGCTTTATCAAGTTTGTTATAAAATATTTTAGGTTTATATAATTTATCTAGACTGTCAATATAATCCTTTTCCAAATTCTTACTGTCAATTTCCTGATATGCACCGGAAACTTCTGCCTTCGCTTCTTCAAAAGTTTTAATGTGAGACGGATCCTTTGAGATCAACATTACTATTGAATAACCATTCTGGTAAGGGAAAGGTTTGGAATAATCTCCGGGTTCTTTCAGCTTATATGCTTCGGAAGAAAGCGGTGACGAACTGACATCATGTAAACCCCATATGCCTGCTTTTTCCTTAAATCCGGGCCTTTCGGTATATTTTGCAGCAACCGAATCAAAATTCTCTCCTTTTTGTAAAAGGCTATAATAAAATTTAATCGCCGAATCCGATTTAGCCTGAATTTCCGCAAAATTTACTCTATCGGGCCAAACATATTTATCTTTATTCTTCGTATAATAATCATACAGTTTTGTCGAATCCAATTTAATTTTATTCCACACTTCATCTTGCTGCAACTTGAAAATATAAATTCCGTTTTTGTAATTTTTCATTAAATCCGCAAACTTCGGATCTGTTTTATCCAGATTCATAGCTTCTTCATCAATCAAAGTCTGTCCGCTTATTTTTGAAATACCGCCGGCTAAAACTGCAGATGTCATTTTTCTATTATTAAAATCGGAGAGTTTATAAAGTTTTTCAACAAAATTGCCGACACTCATAAATTTATTGTCATAAGTGAACAAAGTATCATTCTTAATATTAACCAACTGTCTGTTGTATTGACCGACTTTAAGAGTATCGCAGCTGGCTACCAGGTTTTTAAAAGTGGGTTCATCTAGTTTATAATTATATTTATTCTTTAGCTTAACAATCAAGCTGTCATATTGTTCTTGATATCTTGCGCGTTTATACATTTTTTTAAGATTTTCTTTCTCTTCATCAAACGACGGATATGGCCTGCGCCCTGTAAGTTTTATTATATGATAACCGAACCGCGTCTTAACAATGCCGGAAATATCGCCTATCTTTTTTAAACTGAATGCGGCTATTGCAAAAGGTCTTGGTACCGCTCTTATTTGGAAATACCCAAGATCACCCCCCATAACTTTACTATGGGCATCATCGGAATATTCCTTAGCCAGCTTCGCAAAATCTTCGCCTGCTTTTAATTTTTCCATTACCGTATCAATTTTTTCTCTGGCGTATGTCGAATCAAGCTTTCCATCTCTATTAAAGCTTGCTAAAATGTGGCTTGCTCTTATTTCGGGAACGCGGGGTCTTTTATCCGTAACTTTAATTATATGATAACCGTAAATCGATTTAACCAAATGCGGGTACACATGTCCTGGCTGCGTAGCATAACAAGCATCAACAAATTGCGGCGGCAGCTCACCCGCAGTAATATAAAAAATATCACCACCGTCTTTTGAAGAATACTTATCCTGAGAATATTTTCTTGCCATTTCAGCAAAGCTGGCTCCGTTTTTAACGCTGTCTAGAATTGCTTCTGCTTTTTCTTTATCTTTTTCACTACTTCCCCTAATCATTATGTGGCTGACTCTCAACTCCCATTTCCTTCTTTCATATAATTTATGAATTGCAGGTTCCACTAATTTGGTATCTAGCAAATATGTCGATCCGATTTGTTTCTTATAATTTACAAGCTCGTTCTGTAGAGAAGAATCTTCATCGAATCCTCTAACAAAAGCATCTCTTAATTTCATTCTGAAATCAACATATAATTTTAAAAAACTTTTCAGTTTGGATAAACTGTCCTTTTTAGCTTGCTCAACATTTCCTACATTATTTTCGTAAGCTTTTTCAAATTGACCCATTTTAATTTTCTGGTTTCCGAATTCCGCAAGAACTATTTGAGAATGTTCGGGTGCGCATGAGCTTAGAATTAATGCTAAACCTAATGTTAGAAGAGTTGCAATACGAAATAGCATTTATTGATTCTCCTATGTTTAATTTATTTAATTTTAGCCGCTTATTTTACTTATTGAACCTCTGAAAATCAAGGTAATTGAATGTATTAATAAGACTATGAAGAATAATTACCCGGTAATCGGATTTTTTATTTAAATAGTTTATTTAACCCTGGTACCGCTTGTTACAGCATCGTCAACAGTTAATACTTTAAGAGTCCCCTGCTCATCTTCAACAGCCAGAATCATTCCCTGAGACTCATATCCCATAAGCTTTGCAGGTTTAAGGTTTGCAACCATTACTACTTTTTTATTTACTAAATCTTCAGCTTTATAATTTTTTGCAATACCTGCAATTACTTGTTTTTCTTCATTTCCCAGCCTGACTTTCAATTTCATCAGCTTTTCACTTTTTTCCAATTTCTCGGCTTCAATTATTTCTGCTACTTTTATCTGTGTTTTCATAAAATAATCGTAGGAAATTAATTCAGCTTCTTTTTCATCTTTATTTGTTTCGCTTACAGTAAGTTTTTCCATTTGTTTCTCTATAATTTCATCTTCAATTTTGGGGAAAATTATTTCCGCTTTATTTAATTTATGATTTTCTGTTAGATTTTCTTTCCCGCAATTATCCCAATCCGTTTTATCAACATTCAGCATTTTTATTATTTTTTCCGAAGACTGCGGAATGACAGGCTGCATTAACATTGCCAGAGTATAAATTGCCTGCAGACATATATTTAATGTTGTACCGCATTTTTCTTTATTGCTCTTAACTGTTTTCCAAGGTTCGGAGTCATTAAAATATTTATTCCCGGCTCGGGCTAAATTCATTATTTCCAAAACTCCGTCTCTAATTTTATAAGATTCGAAGAGCTTGGAAATTTTTTCAGGATATTCCGAGATAAGCTTTATCATTTCAGAATCAATATCTTCAAGCCTGCTTTTTACCGGGACTTTTCCATCAAAATTTTTATGTACAAATGTAAAAGTTCGATTGATGAAATTACCAAGTATATCCGCAAGTTCGCTGTTGTTTCTTAATTGAAATTCTTTCCAGTAAAAATCGGTATCTCTTGTTTCCGGCAGATTAGCTGCCAGCGTATATCTTAAAGGATCAGCGGGAAAAATGTTTAGAAAATCAATTACATCTATTCCCCAATTTCTGCTTTTTGAAAATTTTTTGCCTTCAAAATTCAAAAATTCATTTGCAGGGACGTTCTGAGGCAGCACATATTTTACCTTTTCCCCGTCATTCCAGGCCATAAGCATAGCAGGAAATACAATACAATGAAAGACTATATTATCTTTTCCTATAAAAGCTACATATTTTGTCTTGGTATCCTGCCAGTATTGTTTCCAAAGATTCTCTTCACCTTTCCTCAAAGCCCATTCCTTTGTAGAAGAGATATAGCCCAATACAGCTTCGAACCAAACATATAAAACTTTACCTTCCGCCGTATCAATAGGAACTTTTATTCCCCAATCGAGGTCTCTGGTAACTGCACGGTCTTCCAAACCGTCTTTGAACCAGCCCCGGCAATATTGAAGCACATTGTCTTTCCATCCGTATTTTTGATTCATTTCATTTATATACTCTTCAAGCCTGGGCTGATATTTACCAAGCGGAAAATACCAGTGAGAAGTTTCTTTTAAAACCGGAGTTTGCCCCGTTATTTTACTTTTAGGGTTTTTTAGTTCAGTCGGCTGATAAAGAGTACCGCAATTCTCACACTCATCGCTTCTTGCTTCTTCATATCCGCAATTAGGGCAAGTTCCTTCCACATATCTATCCGGCAAAAACATTTTAGCTTTTTCATCGTAAAACTGGAGGGATTTTTTTTCCGAAAGGATTCCTCTTTTATAATATTCCAGGAAAAATTCTTTTCCGGTTTCATGATGGACCGGCAAACTTGTTCTGGAATAATTGTCGAAACTCATCTCGAATTTTTCAAATGATTTTTTGTTCAGTTCATGATATCTGTCAATTATATTTTTTGGCTTAACACCTTCTTTATCCGCACTAATTGTAATTGGTACTCCGTGTTCATCGGAACCGCAAATAAAAATAATATCGCTGCCTTTTAGTCTTTTATAACGGACATAAATATCCGCTGGAAGATAAGCTCCGCTGAGATGTCCTAAATGAATCGGTCCGTTTGCGTAAGGAAGTGCCGCAGTTACTAAAATTTTCTCCTGAGACAAATTTTATCCGTATTTGTTAAAAAAATGAATATAAATATACGGATTTTTGGAAAGTAAATTAAATGGGATAATTAATAATTGATCACAATTGGGAGAGTTTAATATTGAAAAACAGCCTTTTTAAAAATTGGTGGGCTGTTGTTTGAAACCGGGAATTACTTGGAAATTCAAAAATTTCGTCTTCAATAAAGAAGCTGCAAGTGATAATTCAAACAACAGCCCTAATTTCGCTATAGCTTTTATCAAATGAAGTGCCGAAAAATTTTTGTAGTTCATTCTGCTTTTTTAGCCGAAAAACTTTTTCGATCACAGTTTATTATCGTATCATTTTTATAATAGTTTAGCCGTACGTTTCATAACGATACACGTTTTTATTTTAATTTACCGGTAATTATCCTTAATTCACCGATTTTTTATATTCAGATTGAAAATTAAATAATAATTTTTGACTGTAAATAGAAAGATGATTATTTAAGAGGCTAAAGAAATGGGAAACACAAAAAATTCAATTAACACACGAACATTATTAGGATTATTATTGATTTTTATCGGAGGAATTTATTTACTGAGCACACTGGATGTAATAGATATAAACATTTCGCATATTGTTTTTTCTTTCCCGTTTTTCATTTTATTGTTCGGAACGATTATCGTAATAAATTCACACAATAAGGCATTCGGTCTGCTTTTAGTATTTATCGGAACAATGTTCCTTCTCCCCAGGATCTTTCCTTCCATATATTACAGCAGTGATATTATTTTCCCGGTTATTATTATAACCATCGGAGTTTATATATTATTAAAACGTCCTTTGAATTGGGCTTTCTATCAAAATAAATTTAAAAAAAAAGTTTCTGATGATAATATAGATGAAATCGCCATATTCGGAGGCGGTAATAAAGTTTTTCATACGGAAAATTTTAAGGGAGGAAATGTTACTGCTGTATTCGGAGGATTTGAAATTGATTTAACACAATGTAAGCTCGCCGAAGGAGAAAATGTCCTCGATGTTTTCTTGATGTTTGGGGGAGTAACATTTTTTATTCCAAAGGATTGGAATATAAGAGTTAATGTTACCCCTATTTTCGGAGGATTTTCAAATAAGCTTAAAAAAGAGCCGGGAACTTCTTTTGATAATACACGCACACTTACTATTAAAGGTGTGGCTGTATTCGGCGGTGGTGAGATAAAGCCGGTTTACAGATAAAATATAAATTTCAAAATGTTTAAAAGTCCTATTCTCGAAAAAACTAAAAGCCTGGTATCCTATACTTTAGGGTGGATTCTGCTAGCTGCTGTTGATTATTGTTTACTTCGTTTCGGGGCAGGGCAGAAATCTGAAACGGCGCTAATTGATGCATTTGTATTTGATATAATCCTGGCTGCTTTAGGCATCAGCTTTTGGTATCCCGCAAGATTTATATCGTTGGAAAAAAGCTTAACAAAGTTTATACTCAGCCATCTAACCGGCGGGATTTTCGCTTCTATTCTTTGGCTTGCAATGGGTTATTATTTTATTACCGGAGTACTGCATTATACATCGGGATTTCAAGAATATTTTCAGCATACAATTGTCTGGCGCTTTGCCATAGGCGTGCTGTTTTATTTTTCAATAACATCATTTTATTATCTATATATATATTATAACAATTTACAGCAAAAAATTACTCAGGAAGCAGAACTGAAAAACCTGGTTACCGAAGCTGAACTAAAAACTCTGAAATTCCAGATAAATCCCCATTTTATTTTTAACAGCTTAAACTCAATGAGCGCATTGACTACTATTGACCCTGATAAAGCCCGTGGAATGATTCTAAAGCTTGCAGATTTTCTTCGCTTTACTCTAGCTAATAACGATGTTCAAAAAAACACATTAAGCGAGGAATTAAAAAATATTAAACTATACCTCGATATAGAAAAAATCAGGTTTAACGATAAATTTGATTACATTGAGGATGTAGATGAAGCATGTAAAGATATTCTAATTCCGAATATGATACTTCAGCCTTTATTTGAAAATGCGATTAAACATGCGGTTTACGAAGCATTGGAGAAAGTTATTTTAAAATTAATTTGTAAGAGAGAAGAAAATTATTTTAAAATTACTCTTCAAAATAATTTTGATGATGAAACTATAAATACAAAGGGAGCCGGAATCGGTATTCAAAATATAAAAAACAGGCTCGAATTGATATACAATCAGCCGGGGCTTTTACAAGTTAAAAAAGAGAAAAATATTTTCTCGGTTTTTTTGTACATCCCGGTATAATTATTTCTTATTTTTAAAGAACAGAATACGCAAACAAAAAAAATTATTAAAGCAGCGGGGAAATCAGGTGCGGAACATTTATTTTAAAAATTTGCATTGAAAATTTTAATCCGATGGAACAAATTAAAACGATAATAATTGATGATGAAAATCTTGCCCGCGAAATAATAAAAAGATATCTTGCCGACCATGAAGATATTTTTTTAACAGCAGAATGCTCAAACGGTTTCGACGGTATAAAGCAGATAAATAAAATTCACCCCGATATTATTTTCCTGGATATTCAGATGCCGCGGATCAACGGATTCGAAATGCTCGAGCTTCTTGAAGAAACCCCGGTAATCATTTTTACAACCGCGTTCGATCAATACGCATTAAAGGCATTCGAAGTTAATGCCGCCGATTATCTTTTAAAACCATTTTCCAAAGAACGGTTTAACGAAGCTCTTGATAAAGCTTTTATACATCTTAAGGATAAATCCAAGCAGTCATCAATGATTAAAAATTTAATTGATCTTAATGAAAAGAGGCAGGAATATCTGGAAAGGATAATAACCAAGGACGGTGCTAAAATTTCCATTATCCCTGCAGATAGTATAAAATTTTTAGAAGCTCAAGACGACTACGTCTTAATTTATTCCGATGAGGGAAAATTTTTAAAACAAAAAACAATGAAATTTTTTGAAGAACATCTAAACCCGAATAATTTTGTAAGGCTTCACAGGTCTTATATAGCATCGGTTAAACGGATAAAAAGGATTGAACTAATGGCAAAAGAAAGCTACCAGGTGCTGCTTGATGATAAAACTACCTTGCCGGTGAGCAAAACAGGTTATAATAAATTAAAAGATATTCTCGCTTAATTTAATAAAAATAAAGCCCGAATAGTTTGAATCTTTTTATTTCAAAGGATATATTTGAATTCAGTTTCATAAAGAAGGAATTACAATGCAGCTGGATAGGGACCTTCAGTCAATTCAAGAAGCAAGAGACTTGGCACGCGCTGCCAAAGAAGCACAGTTGGAATTTAAGCATTACAGCCAGGAACAAGTTGATAAAATAATTAAAGCAATGGCTGAAGCCGGTTATAATGAATCTGAAAGACTAGCAAAATTAGCATGCGAAGAAAGCGGTTTCGGAAAGTGGCAGGATAAAACAATAAAAAATCAATTCTCCACTAAAAATGTTTATGAATCGATTAAAGATTTAAAAAGTGCCGGTATAATAGCAAGTGAAAAAAACGGAAAGGTTATAAAAGTAGCTGTACCTATGGGTGTAGTATGTGCATTAATTCCTTCGACAAATCCAACTTCAACAGCAATGTTTAAAGCTTTAATATCACTAAAGTGCAGGAACGGAATTGTTGCGAGCCCGCATCCGAAAACTGCAAAGTGTACCGCCGAAGCTTTAAATATTTTATCGCAGGCAGCAGAAAAAGCCGGAGCTCCAAAAGGAATAATTCAATGTATGAGCACTCCGACGATCGAAGGTACAAATGAACTTATGAAAGATAAAAACATTGCTTTAATTTTAGCAACCGGGAGTAATCCGATGGTTAAAGCGGCATACAGTTCGGGCAAGCCTGCATACGGCGTCGGTTCCGGCAATGTACCGGCCTTTATTGAAAAAACAGCAGACTACAAAAAAGCAGTTGCAGATATTATTTACGGCACTACATTCGACAATGGAACTCTATGTTCATCAGAACAGGCAATAATTGTGGACCGCCCGCTTCGCGAAAAAGTTATAGAAGAGGCAAAAGCATTAGGAGCTTATTTTGTTAATGAAGAAGAAAAGCTGAAACTAAGTAAATCAATCCAGACTGATTTTAGAATTAACCCGCAAATTGTGGGACAGCCTGCAACATTTATTGCAAACTATGCAGGATTCTCCGTTCCGGAAAATACAAGTGTCCTTATTGCCGAATGTTCGGGAGTCGGCAAAAAAGATCCTCTCTCTATGGAAAAATTATCTCCTATTTTAGCGTTTTATACTGTGGACGGCTGGCTCGACGGCTGCCACAAGTGCATCGAGCTTTTACAATTCGGCGGAATAGGACATACCATGGTAATCCATTCCAATGACGAGGATGTTATTATGAAATTTGCTCTGGAAAAGCCCGCCTTTAGAATTCTTGTAAATACTGTTGCTTCGGTTGGTGCCGTGGGTTATACAACAGCTTTGTCTCCTTCGATGACATTAGGGCCAGGTACACTTGGCGGATCAATAATTTCGGATAATGTA
>CAZHBJ010000111.1:0-11258 GCA_964530445.1 uncultured Ignavibacteriaceae bacterium | reverse complement strand
CATACAGCTTTCGGCAGTCAGCAGCCAGCTTTCAAGCGGAATTTATTTTTATCAATTAAAAGCAGGCAGCTTTGTCCAAACAAAGAAGATGATACTTTTAAAATAAAATCGCTCCGCTTCCCTTCAGGTTCCGGCTGAGCCGGACCGGTTCCGGTGGAGAAACTAAAATTACCTTATAAAATATTTAGCAGTTCCTAATATTCTAGTGAGGCTGACCAAAAAGTATTAATCAATTTTAAAATCAGTGAAAATCTGTTTAAACCTGTGTCATCAGTGTTCAATTTTTCAAAAAAAATTACTTTTTGGTCGACTTCTTATTGTAATAATCAAAGGATATAATAAATGTTTTTAAAATATCCTCAATACCGAATTCTTGCCTGAATTTCTATCCGGTGTGGAAAATCGAACATATAGTGTCCTGTAACATAAATAAGTTGAAGTTATTTTTTAATATTCGGTATAAAAATAAGAGATGCTGATACCATTATATCTAAGGTTAAATTGTGTCGAGAAGCCTTAGTTACAGGATACTAGTTTCCGGTACCGTCATCATGAATCTAAAGAGCCAAAGCGCATTTAAAATTCTCATGTATTATAAAATTAAAAGTTATGCTCAATTGATTAGGTCCATTAAGTAAAAAAATAAATTAACTGGAATAGTAGTGTTGAAATTAAAAATAAGGATGGAAAATGAAACGCTTTGTTTTTTCTGTAAACATGCGCTTAACATATTTTTTTCGGGCGATATGCCTATCTATAATTTTAATAATATCCTGCAGCGGGCTTTCATCGGCAAAGGTTATTTTTGTTAACTCCAAGGCTGCGGGAAGCAACAACGGTTCTTCCTGGACTAACGCCTACACGGATCTGCAATCAGCATTGCGTGCCGCATCGCCCGGCGATTCTATTTGGGTTGCAGAGGGAACGTACTATTCCACTTCTACTACAGACAGTTTATCGTTTCAAATACCGGATGGTGTAAAAGTATTCGGAGGGTTTGCCGGTAATGAAACCAATTTCAACAGCCGTGATTACAAAAAAAATGTGACCATTCTTAACGGAGGAAACATAAGTTATCATGTAGTCTATTTCTTAAATACCGGAAGTTCAACTGCCTTAGATGGTTTTACAATTAAAGGCGGATGGACAGATACATTATCCTCGAGTTCGAGTTCTTTTGATAATAGTATTTTAGGAGGAGGAATTCTGATTGAGAGTACTAGCGGCCTTACATGCAGCCCTATAATAGATAATTGTTTAATTAACGGTAATCATGGCTTGGAAGGCGGTGGTGTATGCATTTTTAGTGATACAGGCGGATACAGCAGCCCAACATTAAACCAATGCAATATTAGCGACAATGATGGAGGTATTCAACTAAATAACTCACAGCAATCTCAAGGCTCAATAGGAGCCGGAGTATCTGTTCTAAATGCCGGTACTACTAAATTAAATATAACTAACTGCACAATTAGTAAAGATTCAGCAACCATGGGCGGAGGAATTGGTATTTATAATTTTGGTATAAATACCGCTAGTAAAGTTATCGGCACAATAAAAAATTGTGTAATCAGCAATAATTTGGGGCTTGCTGAAGGCGGAGGAATAATAAATTTTACCGGAGGCACTTCATCAAATCCTTCAATTATTAGTGTAACAATAGACAGTTGCACAATAAGTGATAATAAGTCCGGTTCGGGCGGCGGTATCTTTGATTTTAATGTCGAGAACTCTCAGTGTATTCCTGTTTTTGCCAATTGTAAGATTACCGGAAATACTGCAATCCCTCTAACATTTGCGTCAAACCTTATACCGGGAATTGGGGGTGGAATTTCGAACATGGATTGCGGCCCGGGTCCCACTTTTACAAATTGTACAATAAGCGGAGATTCTGCTGTTTCCGGCGGCGGAATATCCAACCTAAATACTGCTGCATCTTCTAACGGGCAACAGCCGTTTTTTACTTCAATCTTTACCGGCTGCAAAATAAGCGGCAATTATGCAAGTAATAACGGCGGCGGGATTTTTTCCATGTCACCCGGAGATACTCTTTCGGCAAGTTTAACCAACTGTATAATAAGCGGCAATTACGCGAATGTATCAGGCGGCGGTATTTACAATGTTGCCGACACCTCAACATATAATTCTATTTTAGCAAGTGCTGAAAGAGCAGTTGTCAATTCTAATATAATGAGCACTGTTAGAGCAATCATAAATTCTAATATAACGAATACTGCAAGAGCAGATATAAATTCTAATGAAATGAATGCTGCAGATGCAGTTGTCAATTACAGTTTAATGAATTGTACTATTACGGGCAATTATGCCGGAGCAAATGGCGGGGCAATGTATAATAAGGGTTCTGAAACGGGATTTGTAGGAGTTTGTAACACAACAGTTGAGAATAGTATTATTTGGAATAATGAGGCAAGCCACAGCACAACATCTTCAGACGCATCAGTAACCGATTCCGTAGCTTCACCTGCATTTTCATACAGCCTCGTTGCTAATTCCATAAGTAATTCAGGCACCTGGATAGCTTCGCTAGGTACTGATGATGGTCATAATATCGACAAAGACCCATTGTTCAAAAGTGCTCTTGATCCTTCAACCGCTCCTTCATCTAACGGAGATTTTCATCTTCAACTCGGCAGCCCGGCTCTTGGAACGGGCAGTCCTGCAACTGATCCCGGTGTACCTAAAACCGATATTGATGGAAATCCGCGTCCTCTGCCTTCCACTGATACCAACGTTGACATAGGTGCTTATGAAGAAAACCACAATGCTACAAATATAAAAGATGATGCACTACACGGGCCGAAGAAATTTATGCTGGAACAGAATTATCCCAATCCCTTTAATCCGACAACTACAATTAAATATGACATTCCAAAAGCATCGTATGTAACGTTAAAGGTTTATGATATTCTTGGTAATGTAGTAAAAACGCTGGTAGATAAGGAACAAGTGGCAGGAAATTATCAGATTCAGTTTGCAGTAGGCAATAGGCAATTGGCAAGCGGAGTATACCTTTACCGTTTGCAGGCAGGCAGCTTTGTTCAAACAAAGAAGATGATTCTTTTAAAATGAATTTGGTCTCCGGATTTATCAAATGACTTTTTTAAGAAACTTATCATGTTCGCTATTAATAATTAATAAAAGAATCTTTTTATAATGCCAACAATATTTATCATATCAATTTTTGATAAAATATTAAAGAAATTATATCTTATTTATAAGAATATTTAAACTTAAAAATGCGGGTCAAATTTAAACTCTTATCAAATAAAATTTGTCTTAAAATATTAAGCAAAAACTTTATAAATACTGCTTCATTTTATTAAAATTATTTCGATAATATAATGAAGTAGTATCTTTAAAACATTAAAAGATAATTGGATATTTAATTTTTAAAAAAGCTTTACATTAAAGAATATGTTGAAACATATATTTAATAATATAAAATTTGCAGAGGCTTTTGAAAAGTGTTGAATAAAGGTTTTGAAGTTTGGAAATGAATTACCGGCCCTTGCTTATATTGATTTTCTCTCTTTCGGTATCGGTCAGTCAATTTGCACAGCAGAGTGTGGTGGATAGCCTTGAGACGCAGTTGAACAATCTCAGCGGAGAAAAGAAGGTCGAAACGCTGGATAAGCTGGCGGATATTTATCAATATATAAATACTAAAACTTCAATTGAATTTGCCAACAAGGGGATTGAACTTGCAAAAAAGATTAATGATCCTAAAGGACTGGCAAGCTGCTACGGAAGTCTCGGCTTTTGTTATACAAGTATAGACATAAACAAGGCTTTATTCTATACAAAAAAAGCATTGAGTATTAGGGAAAAAATTAAATTTAAAAAGGGTATAGCCACATCTTTAAATGTAATGGGCGTAATAAACTATTATAAGGGGGATTATTTAACTTCGATAGACTATCATTTAAAGGCACTAAAAATCCGCCTGGAACTTGGCAATGATAACAACCTTGCCGTGTCGTATAATAACATCTCTCTAGTGTATCTTGCTCTGGAAGATTATAAAACAGCATTACAATATCTTAATAAAGGCCTGGTGCTGAGGGAAAAAACTAAAAATCAAAACGGGATTGCTATAATAAAAGGAAATATTGGTGAAGTATACAGCCGGATGGGAAAATATGATACCGCACTTGAATATTTAAATGATGCGTTAAAGATTAATCAAGAAATCGGGAGTAAAAAATCAGAGGGAGCAATCTACTTAACACTTGCAAAAGTGTATATGCAGATATCTAATATTAATAAAGCATTAAAGGATTATAATTTTGCATTCGAACTTTATAGTTCAATGGGGGATAAGCATGGAATAGCCGTTGCAGAAAACGGGATAGCTGCTATTTACCAAAAGGAAGGGAAAACTGAGTTGGCAACTAAGCATGCATTCTTCGCATTTACTTTTGCCGATTCCATTAAATCTTTGGATAATATGGCCAGTGCCGCCAACATTCTTCAAGCCGAATATTATAAACAGGGAAATATTAAAAAAGCTTTTCACTATTTAACTATTTTTAAAAATGTTTCCGACAGTTTGAAGATTACGGATAAAATTAAAAAACTTGCTAAAACCGAATTTGATTATAAAATCAATGAGATAAAGGAAAAGCAGAATGCAGAAATAACCAAACAACAAATATTTATTAAGTGGTTAACTATTACTTTACTGCTTGGTGTTATAATTATTGCCCTAATTATTTTCGGATATGTAAATAAAAGAAAGATTAACAAACAGCTGAACGAACTTAATGATAAGCTGAAAGAACTGAACGCTACCAAAGACAGGTTTTTCTCAATTGTTGCTCACGATTTACGGGGGCCGTTTCATTCTCTTTTAGCTTTTTCCGATGCATTGTCAAATGATATTGACGAACTTAGCATTGATGAAATTAAATCATTTAACGCGGATATTAATAAATCACTTAAAAAGCAATTTGCATTGTTAAATGACCTGCTGGACTGGTCGAGGCTGCAGAGTGAACATTATAATTTAAAGCTTGAAAACATAGATATCTACAATTTAATAAATGAAATTATGGATACGCTTTCCTTAACGGCTGCACAAAAAGAAATCAAGTTGATTAATGAAGTTGATAAAAATATTATTGTAAATGCAGACAAAAATATGATTCAGCTTGTATTAAGGAATTTAATATCAAACAGCCTTAAGTTTTCCAATGTACAGGGAATTATTAAGGTAACTTCACTACTTAAAGAAGGGAATGTTGAAATAAAAGTCTCGGACAATGGTGTGGGTATACGCAGTGAGGATTTGGATAAAATTTTTCATATAGATGTTCATTATACAACTCAAGGTACTTTTAAAGAAAAGGGAACAGGGCTCGGATTAATTTTATGTAAGGAAATAATTGAAAAGCACGATGGAGAAATTTCAATCAGCAGTGAATTGGGCAAAGGGACGGATATTTCGTTTACTTTAAAAACCGCGTAGTCTTCCATTTATAATTTTATACAGAAAGTTTATCTTACCATAGCTTTTACAAGATGCTCGAGCGTTTTAAAGGGATCTTTGCAATACCCCGAATGAACCGCGGAAGTTTGTATAATAGTACTTTTCGGCGAAGTAAGCCAGTGAAATCGTTCGGATTGAGAAAGTTTGGCAATAGAACCGGCGCTTTCTCTTCCCTCCGATACGGCTTCAATAGCTGCAAGATGAGTTTTTATAGATTCTATATCAATATCATTGTTTAATAATTTTAATTTATCTTCATCGAGCTCTATTTTTGTTTTAAGAAATTTTTTCTCTTTACAAAAAAGAATTATCCCGGCATTAATAAATTCTTCCCGTTCAACTTTGGGAACAACACGTATAACAACATAATCATAAAAATAATTATTGTTCACGTACTGCCTCCTCAATAAATAAATGCGGCCTTTCCAGCCGCTTCGTTAAATAATTGAAATAAGCATTCCTATTTTCTTCAGGGCTTTTAAATACTTGATCTCCGTTCAGCCATTCATCCGGAATTGTATTTATTATATTTTTGATGGTGTCGGTATTAAGCTTAGAAGATATTTCTTCATCAGCTTCCCTTAAATTATTTGCCGACTTCAGCAGTACATGATCGTTAATTAACTTGAACGGTTCTTTGCTTTTTCCCAAGTAGTTATCCCACGTATGATGAAAGTAAAGTGATGCACCGTGATCAATAAGCCAAAGCCTGCGGTGCCACATAAGCATATTTGTATTACGGATAGTGCGGTCGACATTGGTTACAAAAGCATCGAACCAAACGATTATTGAAGCGAGCCGTTCATCCGGCATATCCACAACAGGATTAAACATTACCGAACCGGGAAGATAGTCAAGTGCAAGATTTAAACCGGCGCTCTTAATTATTAAATCTCTAATTTCAGGGTCGGCCTCGGTTCTTGCCAGACCTGCATCAAGTTCTGCAAAAACTATTTCCGGCACCTGCAGTCCGATTGCACGTGCAATTTCTCCTGAAATTAATTCCGCAATAAGCGCTTTGGTTCCCTGACCGGCACCCCTGAATTTAAGTACATATATTCCATCGTCGTCAGCTTCAATAATCGCCGGAAGCGACCCGCCTTCGCGAAGCGGGGTAACATATCTTACGGCGTTAACTTTTCTTAAATTTAATTTAGTCAAACTACATTGTTGTTTTTAGTTATAAATTCACTTCAACAAAAATAATCATCAAACAGATGCAATAAAAACTTAAGGAATAAATAACATAAAATTTTATCAATTAATTTTATTTATCATCTATCCAAATAAGGAATTATTTGTTACATTAAATCACCAAATTAAAAATTACTTTATTTTTTGCCGGGGGCCTAAAATGACATTACTAAAATACCTGCCTGCAATTCTATTTTTTTATCTTAGTATTAAAATTTTTCCGGCAACTATTCAAGGACAGGTTACGGATGCAAGTACCGGTAAACCGCTAGTCGGTGCAAATTTGATAGTTGTCGGGACACAATACGGCACTGCAACTGATTTGTACGGCTTTTATAAAATTAAGGATTTGTCTCCAGGAGAATATACTTTAAGAATAAGTTATATAGGATATAAAACTTCTAAAGTAAACTTAGAATTAAAAAACAAAGATGAAGTCATTGAATTAAATGTAAAACTTGAAGTGCCTGTTATTTATTTGGATTCGATATCTACTCCCGGATTAATAGCTTATCACCGAAGGCTTGAAGAACAAAATAAAATTTCCTCTGTATTGAAGATTGTTTTAGACAGTTTAACATTTTCCGATAAATTTTTAACTGCATACTTATCCATGACAAATAACTCAGAAGATTCGCTTTATGTTTTTAAAAATTATGTGTGTTTTAATGTAATAGATCCCATTATAAAAAATAGCGACAATAAAATATTGAAACATAATGTTGCAATGATGGATTGTATTGGTGAAAAAACATGTCCCGATGAAAATGATTTAGCCTTAATTAAGCCAGGGCAAACAATTAAATATCCGGCAATAAGATTAGGATCTTATTATTTCGGACACTATCCGGAAGACAAATATACCGTTGCCGTAAAATATGAATTTAAGAAATCCGTAACGATTAATAAATTTTATTGCAGAAGCAAATCAAACATTGAAGCTTTGACTAAAGGGCTGAGGGGAACTTATATCTCAAATCCGTTGACTTTTGTGAATAAATAAACACGGACATTCTTAGATAAATTCTTAGTGCTTTCATTATGAAAAAGTAAATAGCTTTTACTTCATTTAAATAGACCTATAATAAAGGTGCGGTAAAAGTATACTTAAATAAAGATATATAACATCAAAATCCTGACTATCCCTCAAAAACCTGATAAAAATTATTTTAAATTGCGTGATAATGATTAGAAATAAATTTAGAAATTGACTTACCTCCAATGGCATCTAAATTGAACCCTAATAAAATTAATGCATTTATAACGCTATTATTATTTTGTGTCATGTAAGGCATTAAAAGTGAGTGAAGTCAAAAGGCGGAGATTTTTTATAATGACTTTCAAATAAAAATAAAATAAATTTAATCAGTTCTTCGAAGTAAAAGGGAGGGAGAATAAATGAAGACATATTTTATAATTCTTGCATTTCTAGTCCTGATTATTTCCGGTTGCAATAAAACTATTGTCGAGCCTCAAACGACAGAGGTCCCGAAAGAATTTACAAATGATCTTCTTCATGCCGACCTTATCGGGAAAGTTGTTCAAAGAGACAGTAAGGCAATGGTGTTGGTTAGTCAGGTTAATACTATTGACTCAGTTGAAATTAGTCCGATCGACGGCTCGTTTGCTTTCCGCGATCTTAGAGCGGGGAATTATGATGTAACAATCCGCGCGGATAATTACCGCATATATCAAAAAACAAATTATATGCTTCAAGGAGGAAGTGTAATTTATCTAGGCGAAATTATGCTTTCAACGGTTCCCGACTTGATCGAATCGTTTTATCCCGATGATAAAGGTGAAATAGTTTACGATTGGAGATATGGGAGAATTACGGTTTCAATTTTATTTACAAAGCCGATGGACAGGGAAAGTGTAGAAAAAGCATTTACTGTAGATCCGCCGGTTGAAGGAATTTTTTATTGGGGCAATTATACAACACAGCCGATGTACGGGCTTTTTACGGATGCAGCATCCGGTTATAATTTAGGTGCGACAATAACAACTTACAGTAAAGTTACGTCTATGACATACGCTTTTGCTAAAAAAGATTCTTATCCAGACAAAGAATACAAGGTAACAATCGGTACAACAGCATTTGATACGGCCGGAAATCATCTACGTTTTCCGTTTGAATTCAGCTTTAAAACAGTGCAGTCCTACTCGACGTACAACGGGATAATGACAGACCCTGTTCACGGCGATATTGATGTTTCACCTTTAAGTTACAGTTACTCAGGAATTACGATTACATTTCCGAGAAGAATGGACAAATCATCCGTTGAATCGTCGACTCATATAACTCCACCTATGAACACAATATTCCTTTGGCCGGATGAAAATGTATTAAGAATATACACAGGCGGTCCGTTCTTATCAGATACAACAATTACGGTCTTAATTGATAAAACAGCAAAAGGAAAAGACGGCGTAGAAATCGGTCAGGATTTTACTTTTTCGTTTAAAACTGCTGCGCTTGAAGTTTCCAGTACCTATCCTTCAAACGGACAGTTGTTCATTTCACCTACGGAACCGTTAACAATTAGTTTTAATAATTATATAAAATTATCCTCAGCCCCATCGGCAATAACAATTTCACCGGCTGTTGCAGGCTCATTTTCATTTAACGGCGATTATCCTTATGAACAAATGAACCAGATAAAGTTTACACCGTCATCGGCACTTAAAGCAAACACAAAATATACCGTTACAATTTCTACTTCGATTACTGATATGTACGGCAATATGATGAAGGAGCCGTATTCATTTTCTTTTGTTACGCGGCCGAATTAAGAAAAGTAAGGAATTTATATCTGGATATATTTATAGAGGCTGTCTTAATAGCAGCTTCGTCATTTCGAACGAGCTTGTGAGTGAGAAATCTTTTTTAAAGTCTGAAAAAGTTTTCTCACTTTACTTAATTTTAAAGAATTAGACATTTAAAGTGACCTGCCTTTATTAAAGTTTATAAAGATTTTTATAAATTAGAATCAAAAGAAAAACGGGACATATGGAAAATCATTATGATGTTATTGTAATCGGCAGCGGACCCGGCGGTGAAGGCGCTGCTATGAAATGCACTAAAGAGGGATTGCATGTTGCTATGTGTGATTATTTTTCAATGGTGGGCGGCAGCTGTACACATACAAGCACTATTCCAAGTAAGGCTTTACGACATGCAAGTCAGATATTATATGAAAGCAATACGCTGGGTGAGGCTAATTTTCAATCCTTGCTGAAAAAAGCCGAAAAGGTTATCCAGGATCAATTTAATCTTAGGAAAAGTTTTTATGAGCGTAATAAGGTTGATATAATTGACGGCAGGGCAAAATTTTTAGACGAACATTCTATCTTTGTTAAATTAACAAACGGAGCAGAAGAAACTTATTCGGCAGATTATTTTTTAATAGCTACCGGCTCGCGTCCTTATCACCCGGATGATGTTGATTTTACACATCCTAGAATTTTAGACAGCGACACAATTTTAAATTTGAAAGATAATCCGAGTTCCGTAACAATATACGGCGCCGGTGTTATAGGCTGCGAGTACGCTTCTATTTTCAGAGAGCTAAGAGTAAAGGTAAATTTGATTAATACTCGTGATAAGCTTCTCGCTTTTTTAGATGATGAAATAATCGATGCGATTGCTTATCATTTACGCGAGAACGGAGTTATACTTAGACATAGTGAAGAATATAAAAAGGTTGAAGCTGATGATAACGGAGTTACGGTCTATTTAAAATCAAATAAGGAAATTCGTACGGATTATCTTTTATGGGCTCAAGGTAGAACAGGTAATTCCGATAACATGGGCCTGGATAAACTCGGTATTAAAACTAATGTTCAGGGCTCCATTGTTGTAAACGAGAATAATCAAACCCAGGTTCCTCATATTTATGCCGCCGGAGATATAATAGGTTTTCCAAATCTTGCAAGTGCTTCATACGATCAGGGAAGATTTGCCGCTACACATATTGCATTCGGAAAGTGCGATCACCAGCTGGTTGAATTTATACCGACGGGAATTTATACAATTCCTGAAATAAGTTCTGTCGGCTATACGGAAGAGCAGTTAACTAAAGAAAAAATTCCCTATGAGGTCGGACATTCATTCTTTAAAAACTTGGCGCGCGCGCAAATAACAGGTAGAACAACAGGAATGCTAAAAATTCTTTTTCATAGAGAAACTCTTGAGATCTTAGGAGTGCATTGTTTTGGACATGGTGCTGCGGAAATAATTCATATAGGGCAGGCAATAATGTCTCAGAAAAACGGCGGTAATACGCTGATGTTTTTTATTAACACGACGTTTAATTATCCGACAATGGCTGAAGCATACCGGGTTGCGGCATTAAACGGAATAAATAGAGTAAACCAGTTAAAAAAGAATTTGTAAATTTTTCAGCTTTAGTTTATTATAATTAATGAAGAAGATTTCCTAATCCGACTCCGATAAAAGTAGCAAGTGCATAGCCGAGTGTTCCGCAAAGGACAGCAGGGATTACAAGATCTTTCCAATTTTTTGCAACTGCCATAGCAGCGGCAGTAGTCGGTC
>CAZHBJ010000110.1:0-11312 GCA_964530445.1 uncultured Ignavibacteriaceae bacterium | reverse complement strand
ATTTATGCTGAATTATACTCCCGAAACTGCTAATGAATGCAGGGTTGACGGTGTTGCATTTGAAGCTCTCTCTACATCGCAAGCCGCACAAATTTATTCAACTGTTCAATCTGAAGACAAAAATATGGCTGTTGTAAGACTTGAAAAAGCACCCAAGATAGCTGTTTATGTTCCGCCAAGCTTTCAGCCGTGGGATGATGCCGTTACACTAGTACTCGATTACGCAAAAATTCCCTACACAAAAATTTGGAACGATGAAATTTTAAGAGGCGATCTTTCAAAATATGATTGGCTTCATTTACACCATGAGGATTTTACCGGTCAATACGGAAAATTTTATGCAAGCTTCAGCAATGCACAATGGTATATTGATAATCAGCTTAGATATGAAAGGGATGCAAAGAAAAACGGATTTAAGAAAGTTTCCAATATGATGAAAGCCGTGGCGCAAACGATAAAAAACTATGTCGCCAGAGGAGGCTTCCTTTTTGCTATGTGTTCCGCTACCGATACATTCGATATTGCATTAGCAGCCGAGCATACGGATATCTGTGCATCAATGTTTGACGGCGACCCGCCTGATCCTGATGCACAAAAAAAACTGGATTTCTCAAATACGCTTGCTTTCACAAATTTTACTCTGGAGATGAATCCGTATGTTTATTCGTTCAGCAATATTAATGTTCAGCCGAGTGAAATTGGAAGCCCGGATAACGATTACTTTACATTGTTTGATTTTTCTGCCAAATATGATCCGGTTCCTTGTATGTTGACCCAGGACCATGTTAATGTTATTCACGGATTTTTAGGACAGACTACTGCATTTCATAAAGAATTTATTAAAAGAAACGTAACAATATTGGCACAAAGACAAGGGACTGATCAAGTAAAATATATCCACGGAAATTATGGAAGAGGAACATTTACTTTTTACGGTGGTCACGATCCCGAAGCTTACCAGCACTTGGTAGGCGATCCTCCGACAGATCTGGCACTTCATAAAAATTCTCCCGGCTACCGGCTTATTCTTAACAATATTTTATTTCCAGCCGCCAAGCCTAAAAAACAAAAAACATAAATTGTAATTTGTTTGTAGCGTGTAGTTTGTTGTTATGATCCTTATTGGTTAATTTTTCTATATGAATTTAAATAATCCATAACTGAATACGACCAACAACAAACCATTAAATTTTTATGAAATCAATTAAAATAAAAAACACATCCAAACAAATTCCAATTGGTAAGATTGTATGTGTCGGTAGAAATTATGCCGAACATGCAAAAGAATTAGGTAATGAAATTCCGCAAAAGCCTGTAGTATTTCTCAAACCGTCGTCAGCCGTAATTTTTTCGGGAGATAATATAATTTATCCATCATTCTCTAATGAAATGCATCATGAAACCGAGCTTGTACTGTTGATAGGAAATAAAGTTAAAGAAGCCTCAATTGAAGAAGCTGAAAATTCTATTATTGCCTATGGTTTAGGGCTTGACATGACCCTAAGGGATATTCAGAATGAACTAAAGAAAAAGGGACAACCTTGGACTATCGCCAAATGTTTTGATACTTCAGCTGTTCTATCGGAATTTATTTTAAAAGAAAATTATCAGTTAACACTTGATGAAGAAATTTCTCTTTCCGTTAACGGAAATATTAAACAAAAAGAAAAATTAAATCTTATGCTTTTTAAACCGGCGGAAATTGTTCAATATATTTCATCATTAATGACTCTGGAAGAAGGCGATTTAATTTATACGGGGACACCCAAAGGTGTTAGCAAGGTTGAAAAAGGAGATAATCTTACGGCAAATATTTCCAATATCTTAGAACTTACGTGTAAAATAATTTAATTTCTTGACCATATATGAAAATGTTTTTATATTGAATTGGGTTTTGGGACTATTATTTATTTTAGTGACGGGGAAGCGAAAGAAATTGATACCTATTATTGCTTATCTCAACAATGTCTGCATTCTTGTTAGATCCCAATGAAAAGCTTGAAACTACATTTTATTTTCAACAGAAAAATTTTTTATTCAATATCGATTATTAGTATTCGGATAACGGTTTTAATTTTTAAAAATAATTTATTCTAGTATGGGGGTTCCTATGCAGTTCAAATATTCAATATCTTTTCTTATCGTTATATTATTTGCAGTTTCATTTAATAATCTTTTTGCTCAGGATCCTCCGATAAAATGGGGGGAGGTTCCCATGAGTGATCTTCAAATGAAAACCTACCCATTAGACACTACTGCTCCGGCTGTAATTTTATGTGATTACGGCGAAACCTATTTTAATAACAATTTGAATATAATTTATAAGAAACATGAGCGTATTAAGATACTTAATAATAAAGGGTATGACTACGGCAGCTTTGTTATTGGCATTTATACGTCTGAGAGTAAAGAACATGTTAAAGATATAGAAGGAATTACATATTCTTTGGATAAAAACGGCAAGGTAGTAAAAAAAGAACTTTCCGATGATGATATCTTTAAAGACGAAAGCAACGATGATTATACTTATTATAAATTTACAATGCCCGATTTAAAACCCGGGTGTGTAATAGATGTAAAATACGAAATAGAATCGGAATACTTTACTGCTCTTAGAGGATGGAATTTTCAAAGTGAAATTCCGGAACGATGGAGCGAATACCGCTTTAGGTATCCAAAACAAATTGTCTATTCCGTAATAACTATCGGGTATGAAAATTGGGATATTTGCACGACTAAAGGTGTAACTCAATATTTTATGCAACCCGCCGAAGGCTATTTAGGTTCTAATATGGTCGATTGTGTACAAGTTCGGCTAGCAGTAAAGAATGCTCCTGCTTTGAAAGATGAGCCTTATATTACAACGCTGGATGATTATATTAACAAAGTTGAGGTCCAATTATACGGCTACTCTCTTGTTGGAACCGGTGTTCATTATGTTCTAAAAGATTGGAAGTCGGTTTGCAACAATTTATTGGACAACTCTTATTTCGGTGATAAAATAGATGATACACACCGCGTTACCAAATTGGCAAAGAGTCTTACGAAAAATTTAACATCGCCTAAAGAAAAGATGATTGCCATTTATAACTGGGTTGCTAAGTCCATTGTTTGGACCGGAAAGAATAACCTTTTCGCCGACCAGGATGTTAATGATGTGCTTGATTCGAAAAAAGGCAATAGTGCCGAAATTACTTTTCTGCTTTTATCAATGTATAAAAGCATAGGAATTGAAAGTTACCCTATAATATTAAGTACAAGGTCTAATGGAAGAATTCAAAACAAGTTTCCGATTTTGAATCAATTCAATTATGTTATTTCGGAAGTTGTATTGGGCAAAGACAAATACTACCTCGATGCAACTAGCCCGTTTCGCCCGTACGATCTTTTGCCTGAAAAAATCTTAGATGTAAAAGGGCTGGTTGTTAAAGAAGATTCACCTGAATGGGTCGGAATAAGCTCAAATAAGTATTATTCTGATTCGACACTTGCAGTTATCAATGTTGATGAAGAAGGCAATATATCGGGATTTTTGAAAGATGTATATTCAGGCTATGGAGGCGTAAATATTAAACAGAATATTAGGGATAATAAAAAATTATCGGAAATTGCAAAAGATAATTTTGATGCGGATCGTAACGGATATATAGTAGATTCCGTAAATGTTGCAGACGAGGACAGCATGTCGGCTCCTCTATCATTTACGGCTTATATCCATTCAAATAGTTATGCACAGGCTGCTGGAGATATGATCTATGTAAATCCGCATGTTGTTAACCGCTGGTATGACAATATTTTTAAGGATAGGGTTAGAAAATTTCCTGTAGATTATAGTTATCCGAGTAAAATTTCTACTTTCATAAACATAAAAATACCCAACGGCTTTGAAATAAAAGATAATATTAACGACACTACTTTTACTTTCGGTCGCAAAGATATATACTTTAATCGTGAAGTATCAGTAAACGGAATTTTTGTGCAAATAAAAATTGATTATGAAAGAAATTGTGTAATAGTAAAACCTGAATATTACAGTGCATTAAAAAGGTTTTATGAGAAAATTGTTTCCGTCGAGGCAGAACCGTTGGTTCTTGAACGTATTAAAAAACCGGAACCTTTAGTAAAAAATTCAGGTATCAGAAATAGTATGGAAAAGAAAAGTTCCGGATCGGCCTATGTAAAAAAGAAGGGGAAAAAATGAAGTCTATAAAATTTAACTTATTAATAATTTTAACCTTTTTAGTGATTTTATATCCCAATTCATCTTATACATACGGGGGAAGTAAAAATGAATATGATGTTTCCAATATTCCAAACGGTTTACATATAAATACAAATGCGGTAATTAGGAAAGATATACTCATTATGGATGTGAAAAGTGAAGATGAATCAACAGTAACAGTAAAATATGCCGTTACCGTATTTAACAAAGAAGGTCAAAAAAAATATAACCATATAAGTGTAAACTATGATAAGTTCAGAGAAATAGAGGATCTTGACGGAGCGATTTATGATGCTGCAGGTGAAAAAATAAGAAGTCTTGAAAGCGAAGATATAAAAGATTACAGTCAGATATCAGGCTATTCTATTTATGAAGATTCGCGGGTAAAGAAAGCAGAATTATTCTATGATAAATATCCTTATACTGTTGAGTTTACTTACAAAATATTAAACTACGGATTTTTAGATTTTCCCGATTGGTTGGTTCAGCGAGGGGAAGAATCGGTTGAATACAGTCATCTTGAAGTAAAAGTACCTGAAGATTATAAATTGCGCTACTGGTGTAACCGAGATTCTGTTAAACCTGTAATTACAAAAGACTATGATAAGCTTGATTATGTCTGGGAAGCAAAGAATCTTCCTGAGCAGTCCGAAGATATTGTAGCCAACGATTACAAAGATTATACAACTGTTATTAGGCTGGCGCCTTCAAAATTTGAACTGGATGATTACAAGGGAGATGCCGATTCGTGGAAGACTCTTGGCAAATGGTTTTATGAACTATATAAAGGTGCTGATATACTTCCGGAACAATTAATAAAAAAAGTCCATTCTCTGGTAGCTCCACAAGATGATGAGCATGAGAAAATTAAAAAGCTCTATCGTTTTTTACAATCTACAACAAGATATGTTAACGTAACATTAGGCATAGGAGGGTGGAAACCGTTTGATGCAAAATATGTTTATAAGAATGGTTATGGAGACTGCAAAGCGCTTTCAAATTATATGGTTGCCTTGCTTAAAGAAGCAGGTATACATGCCTATTGTGTGCTTATCGGTGCCGGCGAAGGACAGTTTAAATTCATCAAGCAATTCCCAAGTAATGAATTTAACCATGTAATAGTTTGTGTACCTTTAAAAAAAGATACTGTTTGGCTCGAGTGTACCGATCAGGTAAGCCCTTATAATCAACTTGGTGCATTTACGGAAAATCGATATGCTTTAATGCTGACGGATAGCGGGGGAGTTTTAGTCCATACGCCTAAAACTACTTTTAGAGACAATACCCAGTGGTCAACAGCAAGGGTAGCCTTCAACTCTTTCGGACGTGCTAAAATAAGTTATACAATTAAATGGCTTGGAGATGAACAAAACGAGGTTCGGGATGATTTGGAAAATGCATCGGCTGATGACAAAGAAAAATGGGCTAGTAATATAATTAACGCCCCCAATATTACAAATATTCATTACAGCTTTGATGCTTTGGGCTCACATCTTCCCCGCATTAGTATGTCTGCAGCGCTAACTTCCGAGAAATATGCTCTTATTATGGGAAATAGAATTTTCTTTAAGCCCAGTTTAATACATCAGCATACAAATATTCCTGTAGATAATATGCATAGATTATCACCGGTCTATTTAAGTTTTCCGTATCTAGATGCCGATTCCGTAAGTTTTAAAATTCCTGCCGGCTATACTGTTGAAGCTGTGCCTAATGAAGTTAATTTGGAAACATCGTTTGGTTCTTTCAATTCAAAAACCTTTCAGTCAGGTGACAGTGCGGTTATTTTTCAAAGAAGAATTGAAATGAAAAATTATAAAATTCCGTCAAAAAAATATTCAGAATACCGTAAATTTTGGACGGAAATAGTTAAAGCAGATAGAGAAAATGTTGTGCTGGTAAAGAAAAAGTAGGTTTGAAAAAAAATTAATGGTTAAGCCTGCCCAGCGCTTTTTTTATTAATTCTTCAATGGAGATATCGGCTTCTTCAGCTAAAACATCCCGAACTGCTTTTTCTGCGATTTTTTGATTGTATCCCAAAGTAGTTAATGCTGCAACGGACTCATTTTTTATTCTGAAAGGTATTTCAACTCCGCCTTCTTCGATAATATGGTCAACTCTTGTTCTAAGCTCAAGTGCAAGCCTTTCGGCGGTTTTTCTGCCGATGCCGGGAACGGCAATTATTCTTGAAACTTCTCCGTTTTGAATTGAATCTTTCAACTCATCAACACGAATTCCCGATAAAATATTTAAAGCTAATTTCGGTCCTATTCCGTTTACACTTATAAGAAGCTCAAACATTTCTTTTTCTGATTCCGAAAAGAATCCAAATAAAGTTATCGAATCTTCTTTTACGCTGGTATAAATAAAAAGCGAAACATTCTCTTTATCATTAATCTTTTCGAATGTGTTTATGGAAATATTTATTAAATAACCAACCCCATTTACATCTAATATTATCTTTGTAGGTTTTGAAGAAATTATTTTGCCTTTTAGAAATCCTATCATAGTAATTAAAAATTTTAAAATTAGTTAATCGATAACTCTTTCGGGATAAGCTTCTACAAATGCTTTCCAGTTTTTACTTCTTTTAGTCGGAGTTTTCATTCTAAAAGCATGACAAATTGCAACTGCAAGTGCATCGCTTTCATCAAACTTCATTTTAATGTCTTCTATCTTTAAAATTGTTTTAACCATGTAACCAACTTGTTCTTTAGAAGCCGCGCCCGTACCAACTACGGATTTTTTAATTTCCCTCGGAGAATATTCGCTTGTTTGGATTTTATTGTGAACGGCCGCTAAAATTGATACTCCTCTCGCATATCCGATTTTCATTGCCGATTGAACATTTTTGCCATAAAAAGCGGTTTCAATGGCAAACTCTTCCGGTTTATAAATTTTGATTACTTTATCCAGCTCGTCATAAATCATTTCCAGTTTTTCCGAAAGCTGTTTTGAGGAGGGGAGTCTAATTAATCCGTTTTTTACATAAGTAAAATTATTCTTGTTCTGTTTTATTATGCCGTAGCCGGTAAAAATAGTTCCGGGATCTACTCCAAGAATTATCATTAAAGCTTTCGTTTAAAATTTATAATGAATTTGATTCTCGAACTTTTATATTAATTTTCATTATTCAAAGATGCTTCGTCAATATCGGCATTGGAATAAACATTTTGTACATCGTCGCAGTCTTCCAGGGATTCCAGTAACTTAGCAACTTTTTCAGCATCTTCACCGGAAACCTTAACATAATTCTGCGGTATCCACTGAAGAGAGGCATTATCGATTGTCAATTCTTTGTCCTGCAGAGCTTTTCTAACTGTTTCAAAAGATTCTATGGGAGATTGAATTACAAAAAATTCTTCTTCCGTTTGAAGGTCTTCAGCACCGGCTTCAAGAATAATTTCCATAATCTCGTCTTCCGTTTTGTCTTGTATAGGTAAAGTAATAATGCCTTTTTTATCAAACATATAAGAGACAGAACCGTTATCCGCCATTCGTCCGCCGCCTTTACTAAATAAATGACGGACTTCGGCTACCGTTCTGTTTTTATTGTCTGTTGCTACCTCTACCATAACTGCTATACCGGCAGAAGCATAGCCTTCATATGTTAATTCGTAATATGTTACGCCTTCAAGTTCGCCGGTAGCCTTTTTAATTGCACGATCAATATTATCTGCAGGCATGTTTACGGCTTTGGCATTATCAACGGCTAATCTTAATCTCGGGTTGCCGTTCGGATCGCCGCCGCCTTCTCTAGCTGCTATGGTTATTTCTTTAATAATTTTTGTAAAAGCTTTGCCGCGTTTTGCGTCTATTGCTGCTTTCTTTCTTTTAGTTGTCGCCCATTTTGAATGCCCAGACATTAATTAACTCCTAATTATTTTCTTTTATTTTTATATCTTTAAACTTGAATTGCGGAAATGTTCTTCCGTCTCTTACGCTCTTATCAATAGTATAAACAATATCAATTACCGACTTATTCTTAATTAAATCAATGTACTCGCCCATATTAAATCCTATCCCGTCGAATATCCTATCTGTTCCATTCTGCCTTAAACTTAAAATTAAATGATTTGTACCAACTATTCTGGGATTATTTGCTATTTCAACATTCTCGGACAAAAAGACAGGTCTCATATTACCGGGACCAAATGGAGAAAATTGATCTATAATCCTAAAAAACTTTGGTGTTATTTCAGAAAATTTTAGTTTAGAATCAATATGAATTTCAGGAAGCAAATCTTCTTCATTCATAGATTCTTTTACTATTTGATTAAACTTTGATCTGAACTCTTCTATTTTATCAACTTCTACGGCAAGGCCTGCAGCAGCTTGATGCCCGCCGAAATGAATTAACAAATCCTCGCATTTTTTAAGTGCTTCGTAAATATTAAAATTGGAAATGCTTCTAGCCGATCCTTTGGCTATACCGTCAACAGTTGTGAGCATTATTGTCGGCCTGTAATACTTTTCAACCAGGCGAGAAGCAACAATACCGATAACGCCGGGGTGCCATTTTTCCTGATGAAGTATGATAGCCAGATCTTCACTTAAGTCTAAGGAGTTTTCAACAATTTCCAATGCACTGTCGAAAGTATTTTCATCAATTTTACGCCTGTTGTGATTTTCTGTTTCCAGTATTTGGGCTAATTCCAAAGCCTGGTTTTTATCTTTGGTTATCATTAACTCAACAGCTCTTTGTGCATCGCCTAATCTTCCAACAGCATTTATTCTTGGTGCAATTGTAAATACAACCTGACCGGAAGTTAAATTTCCCGGTCTCATATTGCTGCTTTCAATAAGCGCAGTTATTCCCGGCCTTGGATTAGAATTTATCATATTCAATCCTTCTTTTACCAGGATTCTGTTTTCATCAACAAGAGGAACAATATCGGCGGCTCCGGCCAAAGCAACTAAATCCAGATATTGTAAAGGGAGTTCTCTTTTACCGATTCTTTCAGCCACACCCTGCGATAATTTAAAAGCTACACCGGCTCCGGAAAGATACTTAAACGGGTAAGGACAATGAGGTTTAAGAGGGTCTAACACGGCATAAGCATCGGGTATTGCATCCTTTGGCTGATGATGGTCGCAAATTATTAAATCAATTCCCACTTCTTTTGCATATTCGGTTTCTTCAATAGCTGTAATTCCGCAGTCAACTGAAATTAAAAGTGAAGTACCTTTGCTTTTTATATTATCAATCCCGGATTTTGAAATTCCGTAACCTTCGGTTAATCTTTGTGGAATGTAAAATTCTACATTGGCGCCTAATTCTTTTAAGAACATAAACAACAAAGAAGTAGAACATGTTCCGTCTACATCATAATCCCCATAGACGCAAATTAATTGATTCTCGGTAAGTGCCTTTATAACTCTATAAGTAGCGGCTTCCATACCGTCCATTAAAAAGGGATCGTAAAGGCAGTCTATTGAAGGTCGAAAAAAGGATTTTGCCTGATTGAAATTTTTGATATTTCTAAGGTACAATAATTTTGCAAGCACCTCGGAAATGTTTAGTGAATCTGCTAACGATTTAATTGCGTAGTCATCTTCAACATCTCTTATTTTCCAGCGCTTCTTCAGCATAAAATTATCCTAAAAAGATAATTTAAAGAACAAAAAAATAGACACAGCCTGTAAGCCGAGTTTTGTAATCCCGGAAAAACCGGGACGGCAATTATTTATCTCGATCACGAATTACTCCGTGATTCCAGCAGTCTACCCGGAAACCATTCAAAGCGAACAACTTTGTTCCCGCCGAAAAGCG
Source organism: uncultured Ignavibacteriaceae bacterium (assembly GCA_964530445.1). Classification (GTDB taxonomy): domain Bacteria; phylum Bacteroidota; class Ignavibacteria; order Ignavibacteriales; family Ignavibacteriaceae; genus FEN-1297. The sequence goes on along the minus strand of CAZHBJ010000110.1, from coordinate 1,317 downwards.
GGAATGATTTCCTTATTTGACCTTGCTTCGGGTGGGGTTTGCCATGCCGGAAATGTTACCATTTCCGCGGTAGGCTCTTACCCTGCCTTTTCACCTTTACCGCGGCATAGTTCCGAAATTTTCGGAAAGCTATGTCGGGGAAGTTTATTTTCTGTGGTACTATCCGTATTTTAAGCTTTACGCTTAAAATCCCGGGTGTTACCCGGCACCCTGTTCTATGAAGCTCGGACTTTCCTCTGTAAGGATTAAATCTTTACAGCAATTGCCCGGCTTATCTATTTTTTATTCTATAATAAATTGCTAACGAATTTATCATCAACAATTTAAGCCAATTACTTTTTAACTTTTATATTATTTGTATTTTTAAAGTAAAGTTATTTTAATAACTGCAATATAATAAATAACTTTTCTTAAATCAGCAGGTAATTTATTAGAACCGATTATTTGTAAAATTAATTGAAAATAATAGGAATTAACTTAGAAATGTAGTTTTGGGGGTATTCTCTTACCAGCCCTGTACCGACTTGTGGCCGGTACAAGTACCGTATTTACGGCAGGTATAGAGAATTTGTAAAACTATGCGAATTTAAGCTTCGACGGTTTCAGCAATTTCGGTAGAAACTAAGATCCGCCCGCAATATTCACAGAAGAATAATTTGTTATTTCTTCTAATTTCAAGCTGTCTTTGAGAAGGAACTATATTATGACACCCTGAACAAGCAGAACGCTTTATTGTAGCTACTGCTTTGCCTTTTTTTGCTTTTCTTATTCTCATGTAAGCAGAATAATCGGCTTTTTTAGTCAACGCTTCTATTTCTTTCCGTTTGGAATTCAGCTTAACTTCTTCTTTTTCGTTAGCCTTAATAATTTCTTTGAGATCAGCCTCTTTTACTTTTAATTCTTCTTTCAAAATATCAAGCTGCGGACTGACTTCTTCTATTTCATCGGAAAGTCTTTTACTGAGATCTGCCAGAGCGTTGTTTTCTTCATCAAGCTTAGTAATCTGTTCTTCCGAGTGATCTATTTCCTTTGTTAATGCATCGTATTCCTTGTTATTTCTAACCTGGTAAAGCTGCGCTTTAAATTTTTTCTGATTCTCCTTTAACTTTTCGATTTCCTCTTCGTTGCTTTCTCTTTTTTCAAGAGATTCTTTACGCTCTTTTTCCTTATCGGAAATTTCTTTTTTTATTCCGGAAATTTTTTCTTCCAAATCTTCCACTGCATTCGGAAGGTCTCCGCGCAGTTCTTCAAGCTCATCAAGTTGATCATCCAAGTTCTGCAGTTCATATAATATTTTTAACCTGTCAAACAATTTAT
>CAZHBJ010000109.1:0-11346 GCA_964530445.1 uncultured Ignavibacteriaceae bacterium | reverse complement strand
ACATAATGGCCTATGTGTAATTTACCGGTCGGTCTCATTCCGCTTAAAATTCTCTTTTTCTTCATACTGGAATAATATTAATTTTTTTTATTTGAAAAATAATAATAAACGCTTAAATAATCTTGATTTAACGGTTTAAATAATTTAAATAGGATGTCCTACGACAAATAAAGGTAAGGTTTCCATTTTTCGTCAATCTTACCAACTACATTTTTAATGAACATAATATGGCTTGGTTTAAAAGGTCTGTTTAGAAGAATCATATTGGCTTCTGCGGGGCTGCGGTCGCCTTTTTTATTATTACATTTGGTGCATGCACAAACCAAATTTTCCCAGGAATCATTCCCGCCTCTGGATTTAGGCACAATATGATCTATGGTAAGCGGCAAATCACTTCTTCCGCAATAAGCACATTTATATGCATCTCTCCTAAGAATATTTTTACGGGTTAGAACAACTTTTTTGTACGGCACGCTTATAAAATGTGTCAATTTAATAATACTTGGCCAGGGGTAGCTTCTTCTTATACTGTGGATTTCTTTTCTATTATCATTTAAAACCACATCAGCTTTCCCAAGATAGATTAAAATAACAGCTTTTTTAATATTACAAACTGTCAACGGTTCATAACTTTGGTTAAGGATTAATACCTTTGCATTAAGTTTTCCGTTAACTCTTTTTCCGGTTTCGAAATCATCCTCCGTTTATGTCTTTTTTATTTTGCTTTATATATAATAACCTAATAACTATTCTGGAAATAAACAGAAGCAGTGCAAATATCAATGCATATAAAAATGATTGGGGCTGTATAACTTGGACATACATTAAAACCACAATCAATATTACAGCACCTAAAGAAGCATAATTAAAAATATTAAAGAAATTCTTTGATATCATAAAATTCAATGAATTTACTTTTGTTAAGATTATTAAATAAAAATTATAGCCGATTTAATACCGAAATTTATAAAATATCCGAAAATTAAGTATTTAATATAAGTAATTGAGGCAGGATTTTCCAATAAAAAAAGGTAGATAGTAGGCTAATATGCTTTTCTAATTCATGGTCCAACCCTGCCTGCCGGCAGGCAAGTTCGCTCACCATAACAAATTTATTTAAATTGTCATCCCGAGAGGACTTGCATACCGGCACCTGTCTACCGACGGGTAGAGGCAGAGGCGAGGGATGACTTATTCGTTATTAATTTAAGCAAATTAGGATACTAACAAAAGGTGCACATTATAACGGTATGTCATCTCCATTCAGTTCTTTATACATAATTGCAACGCATGTAACATAATCCCTGGAATGGCTCATAGAAATTTTTAAATTTTTTCCGTTATTTAAGAATTCAGTTAGGTCACCTTTTAATTTTACAAGAGGCATACCGTTTGTCTCATTATAAATTTCTATATTCTGCCATCCTATTTCTTGTTTCCATGTAGTTGTTAAAGCTTTAAATACAGCTTCTTTTGCTGCAAACCTTGCCGCAAGATGCTGATATTTATTTGCCTTTCCCAAACAGTATTCCAATTCGGTTTTTGTATAAACTTTATTTAAGAAATGATCGCCGTATTTTTCAATGCTTTCTCTAATTCTGTCAATCTCAATAATATCAATTCCGATACCGAAAACCATTTAATCTCTACCTCTTTCCAAAAAAAATTAATTTTATTTAATAACCTTCTGCCAATCCTGTTCCTCTCGGGTCCGCGGCTCCGTATACTACATGATTTTTATTATTAATCATAATTCCCTCGGCATCTCCGATGCTATTGACTTCATTTAACCGGTAACCCATCTTTTTAAGATTCTTTATTACATCAGCCGACAACCCGAATTTTTCATAATTAATTTTATCCGGCAGCCATTGATTGTGAATTCTCGGCATATCAATCGCCTGCTGAATATTCATATTGAAGTCAATACAATTCATAATTACCTGGAGCACAACCGTTATAATTGTAGAACCTCCCGGTGAACCAATTATAATATAAGGCTTGTTATCTTTAAGAACTATAGTCGGCGTCATAGAACTTAACATTCTTTTCTGCGGCTGAATTGAATTTGCCTCACTTCCAAGCAAACCAAACTGATTGGGAACTCCGGGTTTAGCACTGAAATCATCCATTTCGTTATTTAATAAAAAACCGGCGCCTTCAACTACAATTTTGGAACCGTATGCAGAATTTATTGTTGTCGTAGTACTAACTGCATTTCCATACTTGTCATACACCGAATAATGGGTGGTTTCATTACTTTCCTTATATTTAACAGGATTACCGTAGGTAATATCTTTTGCCGGTGTTGCGTAATTTTTTATTTTCTTAAAAATAGATTTGCCATATTCTTTAGAAATTAATCCGCTTTCAGGTACCGGATAAAAATCAGTATCTCCCAAATATTTGGTTCTGTCCGCATAAGTATATTTCATTGCTTCAACCAAATGGTGTATATACTCACTGCTCCCCCAATCTTTATTAGTAAAATGATAATTCTCCAAAATGTTAAGCAGTTCGACAAGAGCTATACCGCCGGAACTCGGCGGAGGCATGGATACAATTTCATATCCTCTGTATGTCCCAATAATCGGTTTTCTTTCTACCGGTTTATATTTTTCCAAATCCTCTTGCGTTATATATCCGTCTAATTTTTTTATTTCTTTTATAAATAAATCGGCAACCTTCCCTTTATAAAAACCGTTTATTCCTTCATCACGGATAAGTTTTAATGTGTTGGCTAAATCCGGCTGTTTAAATATTTCTCCTTCTTTATACGGAACGCCGTTCTTTGTAAATTTTTTATAAGAACCTGGATACTTTTTAAATTCGTTTAAATGTTTATTAATTGATGCAGCAGTAGAATAGTCTAATTTAAATCCTTTTTCAGCCAAATCAATAGCAGGCTGAATAACTTCCGGAAGCTTCATTGTACCGTATTTATTCAAAGCATAAATTAGTCCGGCAACACTTCCCGGTACGCCGACAGAAGTTACTCCTTGCTGACTAAGTTTGGGATTGAAATTTCCGTTTTTATCCAAATACATATTGCGGTAAGCTTTTAAAGGAGCTTTTTCTCTATAGTCGATTGTAGTATTTTTGCCGCTGCTTAAATGAATAACCATAAACCCGCCGCCGCCGATATTTCCCGCATACGGATAAGTAACAGCCAAAGCAAATCCAACTGCGACTGCTGCATCAATTGAATTACCGCCCATTTTTAAAATTTCCACACCGACTTTTGTTGCCGGATTACTTGAGCTTACAACCATTCCGTTTTTGGCTCTAACAGGATCTTTTGATGCGGAATAAATATTATTAGCAATACCCGAACATAAAAAAGCAAGGATTAATATTATTTTAAAACAAATCAATCTTTGCATCGACTTTTATTCCTTCTTTTTTAAGCTGCTTCAATAATAACTCGGTAAGCTCGTTAACCTGCTTTAGGGATTGGGAAAGATTAGAATATAGCTTCTTATCATATAAAATTTTACCGATATTATTTTTTTGATCTTTGACTTCATCTGAAAATTCGTTCAGCTTTGTCATCAAAGAGTCGGTTTTACTTAATACATTAGAAGCTTCTTTAATTGAATTTGAAATTTCTTTTTGATTATTCTTAATAAAATTCTTTGCTTCATCCGTTAGTTCTACACTGTTGGAAGTTAATTTCTTAATGCTTTCTCTATTTTCATCTATCATTAAATTTAATTTACCGGTTAGTTTAGTAAGATTTGCTATAGACATTTTAACATTTTCATTTAATTTTTTATCCGTTAAATAATTGTTGAGTGAATTTAACGTAACTTTAACATCTTTTAACGTAGAAATTAAATCGTCTTGCATTGATCCTACAAACGACATTACAGCAGGGATATCGGCATTAAAGCTTCCCTTTTGAATTTGGCTATAGTCTAAAGGAGTTTGGGATATTCCCGGTTTGATGTCGATTTTCTTTCCGCCCATTAAGTCAACCATAGAGATATAAAATTTGGCATCTTTTTTTAAATCAACGTCATTACTTATTATAGCTTTAACAACCACTTTATTTGCTTTTATTTCTATATCCGCAACATTTCCTTCCCTAACTCCGTTTACAGTAACATAGTCTCCTACTTCCAAACCGGACGCATTGCCGAATTCAATTTTTAAAGTCTTCTCGTTTGAAGAAAAGCTAAAGTTTTTAGCCCAACCGAGTATCCATAAAAAAATTATTAAAGATACTATAACCGTTATGCCGACTTTTATCTCAGTCTTTCTTTGGTCTTTCATGATAATTTTTACTTCTTAATATTTTAGAAAGATTTTTATACTCTCTCTTGTCGATTATGCTGTCCTTCAGTGCAATATTTAAAGAATCGACAAATCTCTCGATAGGTTTTTTTGAAATACTTTTAATCGATTTTAAATTCTTAATATAGCTGGTAATTAAAGACCTAAGCGAATCCTTTTCGGGTGTTTCTTTTACGTAATTCAAATCTTTGGTAATTTGATTCACTATTAAGCTTTTACCGGGATTAAAAATAATTTCATCGAATTTATTATTAACTATATACAAAACAGCCGCCGTAACAATTGTTAATACAATAATTATTTGAATAAAACACCCTTTTTTCATTTTTATTCAGAAATCAATTTTTCAATTAAAACTTTCTTAATCCTTTTATTTGAAACTTCTTTAACAGTAAATTTATAATTTTCTAATTGAAAAGAATAGCCCTCCTTGGGAATATGTCCGGCATAATTTAATATTAAACCTGCTAGGGTTTCGAATTCTCCGTCATTTACCGTCAATTCCGAATTCAATAATTCATTTAAATCATCTACTGAAATTTTACCAAGCACAAGATAACTCTTTTCAGTTAATTTTGTTACAGGCATTTCTTCTTTATCGTACTCATCTCTTATTTCGCCGATAATTTCTTCCATAATATCTTCAAGAGTAATTAATCCCGCAGTTCCACCGTATTCATCAACAACAATAGCCTGGTGCATTTTCTTTTCCTGGAATTCACTCATTAAATCATCAATTCTTTTTGTCTCCGGAATAAAAAATACTTTTCGTGCAATTTTTGATAAAGATAAGTTTATGCGCATATTTTCGTTCATTAAAAAAGGAAGTATATCTTTAGCATAAATTATCCCGGTAATTTTATCAAGATTATTTTCATACAATGGAATTCTACTATGACCTGTAGAAGTAACTATATCCAATATTGTTTTAAAATCAGAATCTACCGAAACACAAACCATATCGACTCTCGGAGTCATTACCTCATGTACCAAAACTTTTCTGAAGCCTACAATACCGTTTATTAGCCCGTGTTCTTCTTCAATAATTGCTCCTCTCTCATGACTTAGGTCTGCTAACTCGGAAATTTCTTCGGGGGAAATTGCGGATTTGGTCTTATCAATCTTTACCCGGGAAACAATAATCTTAATAACTTCAGTTAAAGTTTCCGATACGGGATATAATATAACACTCAGCCAGAAAAGAGGAATAGAAATAGTTTTAGCAAAAGACACGGGCCTTTTGGTTGCCCAAACTTTAGGAATCAATTCACCGAAGATTACAATAACGGCAGTCAAAATTATTATCTGTGCAGTTAATACAAAATTCAGGGAAAGCATTGCATATTTAGCATAATCTATAGCTAATGATACTGCAACAATAGACGCTGCAGCATTTACTATAGTATTGCCGATTAATATGGTAACCAGGAGTCTTCTCGGGTATTCCAGAAAAGAGAAGATATATCTTTCAATCAACGGATTTTTGGAAAAACTATCTTTAAGCTTTCTTTTATCCAGAGAAAATAAAGCAACCTCAGAACCCGAAAAAAATGCAGACAGGAAAAATAAAATAATGAGAAAAAGTAGTTTAAAATGCCAATCTATTTCCAAAAAATGTTTTTACCCTGAAATGTTATACATATTGATTAAAATGGAAGGTCCTCATTTTCTTCAGTTTGTATATCGCTTTCACTTAATTCCCCTGCCGAAGAATTATTGTTGTAAGAAGTTGTATCGCCGCCTGCAGCTTCCAACGGAATAATCTTTTCAGCAACTACATCTGTTGAATACCTTTTAATTCCTTCTTTATCGGTATAATCTCTTTTGGTTAACCTTCCCTCAATATAAAACTTTTTACCTTTTTTCAGATTTTCTTTGTAATAATCGGAAAGATTAAACGAAACAATATTGTGCCATGTTGTTTCATTAATCCAATTCCCGTCTTTTCCTTTATAACTGTTGGTAGTTGCCATGGTAAAGCTTGTTACCGAAACATTACTGGTTGTGAACCGTGTTTCCGCATCTCTGCCAAGATTGCCGATTAACATAATTTTATTAAGTGAAAAAGCCATAACACCTCCCTTGTTTATGAATTACTTTAATGTGTTTTAATTTAATCATTCTTTTTAAGAAATTCTATTAGATTGTAAAAATAATTAAAAAACTCGGATAAGACCAAAGTTATAATTTTTATAGATATTTTAAAAGTTAAACTTAATGCATCAATAAAAATATTTCCGGTTGAGATTTATTTTTGTTCGCTAACTATCCATGCATCTTTAAATTCGTTTATTTTCCACAATTGATTTCTCATATTTTCCGCTTCTTCATGAGAAGGATAATGAGTAGCCAATTGAACCACATATAAATTTACCGCCGGGTTAAATGAAACAAGCATTTCATCCTGTACTTTGTCCTTGTTATTTGTTACAAACTCGTCGGCACGGTCCTTAGTACTGAAAGCGCCAACCTGCACAACATAATAAGTATAAGAGATATTCTTGGACTCATCGTTTTGTTGAGGTTTATTTTCCTCCGTTGTTTTATTTGGCTGCGGAGTTTTTATCTCATCAAAAACATATACGGAATCCTTGTTGTTTTTTTCGGATGTTTCATTACTTTTTTCATTCGTCGTTTTTTGTGTAGCCGAACATGCAGCTAATAAAAAAGATAATAAGCCGACTAATACTATGTAATACTTGCTAATTTTCATATACCCGTCCGCTAATTTTAATAAATATTTGTTGCAAGAATATTTTTATATAAAGAATTTTAATTGCGTGTGTAATTAAATAAAAAATAACGTATTAAAAAAAGATATAATTTACCGCCAAAGAGTTTTTTATTTATTTTGTTTCAGATCAAAATTTATGCTAAATAAAAAGGGATGGTTTCCCATCCCTAAATATTAATAAAGCAGATGATTAAACGAGCCGGGTTCAAAATGCGGCAATTGAATACCGTGGTAAAAGCTCTTTTTAGCAAGAATTATACTGCCGGGTATTGTTGCAACATTTATTAATGGTATACTAGCATTAAATTTACTATTAATCTCTTTAATAAATTCATTAGCTATAATAGCTTGACCTTGATCCGTTGGATGAACCCCATCCAATCCAAAAAGTCCGCCTGTAATGTATGAGGTATAAAACTTAACTCCGTTAATCATGGTTCCGCCTTTAAAATCGCCTTCTCTTATTTTATCAAAGAAGCTGTTTATATCCACTAAACCGAAATTTTTCTGGCTTGCCAACTGTGCAATAGCAGTATTGAAATCAGCAGTCGTATTTAAGGCTGTTGTAATTTCATCCGGATCGAGAATTAAAGCATTGGGCCATGGATTATTAGGTGTGACACCAAAAGGTTTAGTTGTATCTATACCAGGAGGAAGAGCCGGATATCCATGATCTCTGTAAAATTGACCGGTTGGGTGACCAATCAACGAAGCATAAGTCATTCCAGGTAGAGTAATCAATACTTTTCCGGTGAGTAAATCGGAAGTTGTTGCTATATTTGTAGTTGATCCATCACTTTTTTGATAATAAATTCCGCTAACACCAGCTTGAGATAGAGCCTGAGCCATCAAAGGACCAACGGTAGTAAAAAAAGGTATAGCGGTTACATTCGGTATATTTGCAACAACTACATTGGCACCTAGCGAAGCTAGGCTGTCGGCAACTAGTGAATATAAATATTGAAAAGTAGAAACAGGTGTTGGAGCAGAAGGTGAAACGCCTCCGCTTGTTGCATAACCAAGAACATCGTTATTTCCAATCCATAAAGTTACAAATGTCGGATGGAGCATTTTAGCTTCTTCAAATTGAGTCCCGATACCTCTAAGAATTAAATTAAATAATGGATTAGGTGAACCTACAAGACCGGACGCACAATTTGTAGAATCTGTAGCATTCAATACATCGTAAAGCAATGCACCCGGTACACCTAAATTATTATACGGTGCAGCATAATTTAGGTTTAATGGAATACCTGTGCTTCCTTCATACACAATATTAATCTGATTCGTTGCAAAGTCAACTGACTTTATTTCCATTCTACCGCCTACGCCAGGATCGGAAACAAGCGGCTGCTCGAAGGTTGTACCCACTTGCTGTGCAATTAAATTTCCATAGGAATATTCCTGCGCACTTTTATAAAGTGCACCCGATTGATAACCTGCAGTTAAACTGTTTCCTATCGTAACAAACCTGGTTAAATCGGCACTGCCGTTTACCGGATTCGGTGTACCTGGAGCAGTTAAATTTGTTTTATCCTCACAGCCGGAAAAGACAAGAGCTATTATTGTAATGACAAAGATAAAATTCAAAAACTTTTTCATTTTTATTCTTCCTTCCTTATTATAAACCATACGAAAGAGTTATAGATGCTAAATTAGCTGCCGTGTTATAGGTACCGTTGAAAGGGGTACTGGGAAGATAATACTCTTTAGAATCTGTTACAGTTAACTGGCTCCCTCTTATAAACAAATAAGCGGCATCTATATTTAAGTTGTTAGAAATTGAGTATCCGATTCCAAAACTAAATCCTAATCTGTTTGCATCCGGTAAAGAAGGATTTAAATATTCCGCTTTTACAGGATCATTGTCATAGTATATACCTGCACGGACTTTTAAATTACGAATTAAACTATATTCGGCACCAAATCTTACAATAAAAGAATTGTCATATAACCTAGGATTTGATTTTACCATTTTAGGAGAATCAAAATTTACAGTTAAACTGTCGTAGCTTGACCAGCCGACATATTGATAATCAGCAGTTAATAATAGCTGAGGAATTACTCTATAGGATACCCCAAAAGCTAAATTAATAGGTGTAGTCAAATCTGCCGATGCTCCGCCGTTCGGCAATTCAGAGGCTATTTGAGAAGGCCCTGTGGTAGAGGCAGTCCCCTTAAAATTATATTTAACCTGGCTATGAAATGACACTCCGAACGATAGATTTTCAATAGGTTTATACAAAGCACCTAAATTAAATCCCCATGCGGAATTATCTTTTCCCGTAAGAGTTGTAAAGGCATCACCCTCAAAAGGAGAAAGTGAAGTTTTTTGAGAAATTGTTACGTTTGCAAAGCTGTATACTAATCCAGCACTAACAGATAAATTATCCGTAAGATTATATGCAATTTCAGGCGTTATATAAAAAGTTTGTAATTTTGTTTCAACAGCCAAGTATCTGCCTACCCAGTTAGGATCCCATTTGGAAGCAAGACCGAAAGGACTAAAAAATCCTAATCCGAAAGCCATATCTTTATTATATCTGTAGGTTGCAAAAAAATGTGTCGGAAGAAAAGTCTGTTTTGCAGCATCATATTCCGTAATATTAGGGCTTACGCCTCTGAAGGAAAAAGTAGGTGCAATAAGTGTAGTACCAAGCATAAAGTGAATACCGGATAATTGAGTTAAACCGGCACCGTTAAAATATATTGCAGATGGATCATTGGAGATTGCAGTAAATGCACCCCCCATTGCCATCGCTCTAGCTCCGTGTTCGTTGAGCTGAAAACCGCCTGCGAAAGCTTCGCTTGCCAGGAATACTATAGAAATAAAAAAAGCAAAGAACTTGACCTTCACGAGACCTCCATTATGTTGTTTGTATTATTAATTATTATTTTAATTGAGAAATATTTCTTCATTCTATTGTAAACAATACGGCTCCTTTTTCAACAGCATTACCTTCATTTACCAAAATTTCATTTAAAACGCCCGATCGGGGAGAACGTAAATCATTTTCCATTTTCATTGCTTCAAGAATAAGTATCGTTTCACCTTTTTCAATTTTATCGTTTTTATTCTTTTTTATTTTAAGAATCATACCCGGCATAGGAGCCTTTATTTCCGTTTTTTTATTAACAGTACTTTGCTTCTGCAAAAGCTCGCTTACTTTTTCCTGAAGTGCCGAACGAATTAAGGTTTCACATTGCCGCCCATCTATTAAAAGAGAATATTTACCGTTACCTGTTTTATCGACCGATACTTCATAGAACTGTTCATTTATTTTTAATAAATAAGTATGAACGCTTAAGGAGATTAATTCATACTCGAATTTATTATTATCAATTGATATATGAGAATTACCGGAAAAAGAAATATTTTTCTTTTTATCATTAAGTGTTACAACAAAATCACTCATACATTAAATCCGTCCATTTGTTACCTGAGCCGGAAATTTCCGGTTTCCCGTTTACTTTCCCGCCGTTGGAATTCTCTTTAATTAATGCCGTAAAAACAGCCGCTGCATTTTCAAAATTTATTTTGCTTTTTTCCTTTTCGGTAAATTTATGTAAAGAGCCGGATTCTTTTTCTATAAAATTTATATCAAAATTACCGTTTACAAAATTCTTATTATTAAAAACTGATTTTAAAAAAGTAATATTTGTAATTAATCCGGCAATTTTATATTCGTCTAACGCTCTCTTCATTCTTTGAATTGCGTTTTTTCTATTGTCTGCCCAGCAAACAAGCTTTGCAATTAACGGATCGTAATAAACTGTTATTTCAGAGCCGGTAGTTACTCCATCATCAACACGCACCCCGGGGCCTAAAGGAGGTTTGTATTCGTATAAAATTCCGGTTGAAGGTAAAAAATTATTATAGGCATCCTCGGCATATACACGGCTTTCCATCGCGTGTCCGTGTATTTTCAAATCTTTCTGGCCGAATGATAATTTATTCCCTGAAGCTATTGAAATTTGTTCTTTAACAAGATCGATTCCTGAAATCAATTCGGTAACCGGATGCTCAACCTGCAGCCTGGTATTCATTTCAAGAAAATAAAAATTCTTGTTTGCATCCATTAAAAATTCAACTGTACCTGCATTGTAATAACCGCATGCTTTCGCAGCATTTACTGCTGCGGTTGTAATTTTAGCTCTTGTTTTCTCATCTACAAATGAAGACGGAGCTTCCTCTATAATTTTTTGATGCCGTCTCTGAACCGAGCATTCTCTTTCAAATAAATGAGCGTAGTTACCGTGCTTATCGGCTATAATTTGCACTTCTATATGTTTTGGATTCTCAATAAACTTTTCTA
>CAZHBJ010000108.1:0-11580 GCA_964530445.1 uncultured Ignavibacteriaceae bacterium | reverse complement strand
CTGTTCTAGAATATTTTATATCAACTCACGGTGCAAGAAAAGGTCTTGCGGATACAGCTCTAAAAACAGCAGATGCAGGATACTTGACTAGGCGACTCGTTGATGTTTCTCAAGACGTAATTGTAACCGAAGTGGACTGTGGAACAATCCTCGGTATAGAAATTACTGCACTAAAAGATGTAGAACAGGAAAGAGAACCCCTGGGTGAAAGAATTACCGGACGTGTGGCTCAGGAGGATATCTATGATCCTCGTACTGACGAAATTATTATTCCTGCCGGTGAAATGATTACCGAGGAAATTGCCGATAAAATTGAAGATGCAAGTATTGATTCGGTTTATATTAGAACCGTATTAACTTGTGAAGCAAAACGCGGAGTGTGTGCAAAATGTTATGGCCGTAATTTAACAAACGGAAAGTTAGTTGAAATTGGAGAAGCAGTTGGTATTATTGCGGCACAATCAATAGGTGAACCTGGTACACAGCTTACTTTAAGAACATTCCACCTTGGCGGTACTTCTTCTAGAATTGCCAGCCAGTCACAGGTTGAATCGGCTCTCGACGGTATAGTTAAATTTGAAAGAGTTGCATTTGTTGAAAAATCCGATTTTTTGGGAACTGTAAAAGTGGTAACAGGCCGTAGAGGTTCTATCGGAATTTATGATGATAATAATCGTCAAATTAAAAAGTATGATGTTCCGTATGGGGCTGAATTAGTTATAAATGACGGGCAGAAAGTTAAAAAACGAACTCCGTTATATAACCACGATCCTTATAATTCGGTTATTCTAACAGATATTGCGGGAAATGTTAGATTCGTAGACATGCTTGAGAGTGTTACTCTTCAACAAGTAACAGATGAACAAACAGGTCACGTTCAGAAGGTAGTAATTGAATCTAAGGATAAAACTCTAACACCAAGCATATTAATCGAATCGGAAGACGGTACAAAGAAATCGTTTAATATTCCTACTAGAGCATATCTTTCTGTTGATGAAGGAGAAAGCATACCGGCTGGAACTATCCTTGCTAAGATTTCTAAACAGCAGAGTAAGAGCCGTGATATTACAGGCGGTCTTCCTAGAGTTACTGAATTATTTGAAGCAAGAAGCCCGCAGGAAACGGCAATTGTTTCGGAAATAGAAGGTACTGTTAAATTCGGTGCAAGGAAAAAAGGTTCAAGAGAAATTATTGTTATTGCTCCGGATAAATCCGACGAGAAAAAATATAATGTGCCGTTAGGCAAGCATGTCCTTGTCCAGGAAGGCGATGAAATTCCTGCAGGTGAAAAAATAACGGATGGACCTATTAATCCGCATGACATTTTGAAGATTAAAGGAACAAGTGCCGTACAAGAATATTTAGTTAATGAAATTCAAGATGTTTACCGATTACAAGGTGTTAAAATAAATGATAAACATATTGAAGTTATCGTTCGACAAATGTTGCAGAAAATTAAAATTGTTTCTCCTGGCGATACTAAATTCCTTGAAGAAGATGCTGTTGACCGTAATGAATTTATTGAGGAAAATAATAAAATTATGTCTTTGGCTAGGATTGAAGATAAAGGTGATTCCAGATTCAAGGACGGGCAGCTTATTACTAAGAGTAAATACAGAGAAATAAATGCCGACCTTAAGAAGAAAAGTAAGAAACCTGTTATTGCTAGAGATGCCGAACCTGCAACATTTGAACATGTGTTGTTAGGAATAACTCAAGCGGCACTTTCTACCGAAAGCTTTATATCTGCAGCTTCATTCCAGGAAACAACCAAGGTATTAGCTAATGCCGCAACCGAAGCAAAAGTTGATTATTTGCGAGGATTAAAAGAAAATGTTGTTATGGGACATTTAATCCCTGCAGGTACAGGTCTAAAAAAATATAGAAATATAATATTGGCTTCTGAAGAAGTAGTTGAAGAAAAAAAGGAAACCGAAGAAGAAATTCAGCAAGCTTAATTTTTGTTAATTGTTATGAAAAATCCGGCCATCTGAAATTGAGCCGGATTTTTTTACCACATTGTAAAAAATAAAAATCTTTAAGTGATTTCTTGACAAAATTTAGTATATAAACTATATTTGAAGTCTGAAATTTTTTGAGATATTAGAAAAGTTGGAGTAATTTGTGCCCACAATAAATCAGTTAGTTAGAAAAGGCCGTGTGCAGATATTATCTAAGAAAAAAGCACCGGCGCTTGATGCATGTCCTCAGAAAAGAGGGGTGTGTACAAGAGTATATACATCAACTCCTAAAAAGCCGAACTCTGCATTAAGAAAAGTTGCAAGGGTAAGGCTGACAAATAGTATGGAGGTTACTGCATACATCCCCGGTGAAGGGCATAATTTACAGGAACATTCTATCGTTTTAATTAGAGGCGGTAGAGTTAAAGATCTGCCGGGTGTTAGGTACCATATAATTAGAGGCACACTGGATACCAGCGGTGTTGAAGATAGAAAAAAAAGCAGATCGAAATACGGTGCAAAAAAACCAAAGGCTAAATAAGTTTTATGAGAAAGAAAAGAGCAGAAAAAAGAATTCTTAAACCCGATCCGAAATTTAATGATATTTTGGTCGCTAGATTTATTAATTCAATAATGTATGACGGGAAAAAATCCAAAGCCCGTCAAGTTGTATACGAAGCTTTCAATATAATTGAAGACAGAACAAAAAAGAACGGACTGGAAATATTTAAAAAAGCTTTAAGTAATACACAACCTGTAATTGAAGTAAGAAGTAGAAGAGTAGGCGGGGCAACATATCAGGTGCCTACCGAAGTTAGACCTGAAAGAAGAACTGCTTTAGCCATGCGCTGGATTAAAACATATGCAAGAGCTAGAAATGATAAATCAATGGCTTTAAAATTAGCCTCAGAATTAATTTCCGCGTCTAATAACGAGGGGTCTGCGGTTAAGAAAAAAGAAGATACACATAAAATGGCAGAGGCTAATAAAGCTTTCGCACATTTTAAGTGGTAATGATAATGTGATTAAACTAAGAGTGAAGAAAGAGTTAGAATAAGAAATGGCTGAAA
This sequence comes from uncultured Ignavibacteriaceae bacterium, assembly GCA_964530445.1. Lineage (GTDB taxonomy): Bacteria > Bacteroidota > Ignavibacteria > Ignavibacteriales > Ignavibacteriaceae > FEN-1297. The sequence continues at coordinate 8,549 of CAZHBJ010000108.1, read as the reverse complement.
GACTACCGATAGATAAAGTACGTAATATAGGAATTATGGCACATATAGACGCAGGTAAAACTACTACTACCGAGCGTATTTTATATTATACCGGAAAATTACATAGAATTGGCGAAGTACATGACGGCGCAGCAACAATGGATTGGATGGAGCAAGAAAAGGAACGTGGAATTACAATTACAAGTGCTGCAACAACATGTTATTGGAATAATCACCAAATAAATATTCTTGATACTCCCGGACATGTTGATTTTACAGTAGAAGTGGAAAGATCATTAAGAGTATTGGACGGAGCCGTGGCGCTCTTTTGTGCTGTCGGCGGTGTAGAGCCCCAATCTGAAACGGTTTGGAGACAAGCCGATAAATACCGTGTTCCTAGAATTGCCTTTATCAATAAAATGGATAGAACCGGTGCAGACTTTTATAATGCTCTTCAAATGATGAAGGATAGATTAGGCGCAAATGCTATACCGATTACTCTTCCGATTGGAGAAGGTGACCTATTCTCAGGAGTTATTGATTTAATCACATTTAAAGCTCGTATGTATCACGAGGAAACTATGGGCGCTACTTATGATGAGTTTGAAATTCCTGAAGATCTGCATGAAGTAGCAAATAAATACAGAACGGAAATGCTTGAAGCTGTATCGGATATTGATGATACATTGCTGGAAAAATATTTGGAAGGTGTAGAAATAACCGAAGATGAAATTAAAAACGTTTTAAGAAAAGCAACAATCGAATTAAAAATAATTCCTGTCCTTTGCGGTTCCGCTTTCAAAAATAAAGGAGTTCAAAAACTTCTTGATTCGGTTATTGATTTCTTACCTGCTCCGAATGATTTTAAAGAAATTGAAGCTCATCATATCGGTATAAACGATATAGTAAAAAGAAAAATTGATGAGAAAGAAAAATTTACGGCTCTGGCTTTCAAAATTATGAATGACCCATATGTTGGTAAATTAACCTTCTTCAGAGTGTATTCCGGATCTTTAAAAGCAGGTTCTTACACATACAATGCAGTAAGCGGAAAGAAAGAAAGAATCAGCAGACTTCTCCAGATGCATGCAAATCATAGAGAAGAAATTGATGAAGTAAAAGCCGGTGATATTGCAGCTGCAGTCGGCTTAAAATTTACCAGAACAGGTGATACTCTTTGCGACGAACATGATGCTGTAATGCTTGAGAAAATTGTTTTCCCGGAGCCTGTTATTCAGATTGCTATTGAACCGAAAACTAAAGCTGATCAAGATAAGCTTTCCGATTCTTTGGTGAAATTATCCGATGAAGATCCAACATTTAAAGTTAAAGTTGATGAAGAAACCGGTCAAACATTAATCAGCGGAATGGGTGAATTGCATCTTGAAATTTTAATTGATCGGATGAAACGTGAATTCAAAGTTGAAGCTAATGTAGGTAAACCTCAGGTCGCTTACAGAGAAACTATTATGCAAACGGTTAATGCAGAAGGAAAGTTTGTAAAGCAAAGCGGCGGACGTGGAAAATATGGACATGTATGGGTAGAGTTCAGCCCGAACGAACCCGGCAAAGGATATGAGTTTACAAATGCAATTGTTGGAGGAACTGTCCCAAAAGAATATATACCTGCTGTTTCTGCAGGAATACAGGAAGCGATGAGAAATGGTGTTGTAGCTGGTTTCCCGGTTGTAGATATTAAAGCTAAGATATACGATGGTTCATATCATGATGTGGATTCGGATGAAATATCTTTTAAGGTTGCCGGTTCACTTGCTTTTAAGGAGGGTGCTAGAAAAGCAAAGCCGATTCTTTTGGAACCGATTATGGATGTTGAAGTAGTTACACCCGAAGAATATTTGGGTGATGTTATGGGTGATTTGAATTCACGAAGAGGAAAAATAGAAGGATTTTCCGCTAGGAAAGATGCTCAAGTAATTAAAGCAACAGTTCCGCTTTCGGAGATGTTTGGTTATGCTACTGTTTTAAGATCGATGACTCAAGGTAGGGCGATTTATTCTATGCAGTTTGGCTATTATAGTGAAGTTCCAAAAAGCATCGCTGAAGAAATAGCGGAAAAATCATTAGGTAAGAAATCAGTAATTTCTGCATAAAATAGGATTATTAACAAAAGTAAAATAGCAAAGGAGAAATTTAGATGGCAAAAGAAAAATTTGATAGGAGTAAACCTCACGTTAACATTGGAACAATCGGACATGTAGATCATGGTAAAACTACATTAACCGCTGCCATCACAATGGCTCTCGCACTTAAGGGCTTATCACAAGTCAGAACTTTCGACAGTATTGATAATGCTCCTGAAGAAAAGGAAAGAGGTATTACTATTGCAACTGCTCATATCGAGTATTCAACAGCAACAAGGCATTATGCGCATGTCGACTGTCCAGGTCACGCTGACTATGTAAAAAACATGATTACCGGTGCCGCACAAATGGACGGCGCAATTTTAGTGGTTGCCGCTACTGATGGACCTATGCCTCAAACGAGAGAACATATTCTTCTTGCACGTCAGGTTGGTGTACCGAGAATTATTGTTTTCTTAAATAAAGTTGATATGGTTGACGATCCTGAACTTATTGAATTGGTTGAAGTAGAATTAAGAGATCTTCTCAACTCTTATGAATTCCCTGGTGACGATATTCCGATTATCAAGGGTTCTGCTTTAAAAGCTTTGGAAGCCGGTGCAAGCAACACTCCTACGGATGATCCGAGATATAATTGTATTTGGGAGTTAATGGATGCAGTAGATAGTTATATTCCGATTCCACAAAGAGATACTGATAAACCTTTCTTAATGCCTGTTGAAGATGTTTTTTCTATTACCGGTCGTGGTACAGTTGCAACTGGTAGAGTAGAAAGAGGACAAGTTAAAATTCAGGAAGAAGTTGAATTGATTGGTCTTGGCGTTCACAAAAAAACTGTTGTAACCGGAATCGAAATGTTCAGAAAAGAACTAGACTCAGCAGTTGCCGGTGATAATGCAGGGCTTTTGCTTAGAGGAGTTGACAAAAAAGAAATCGAGAGAGGAATGGTCCTTGCAAAACCTGGTTCCATTACTCCTCATAAGAAATTTACCGGTTCGGTCTATGTATTATCAAAAGAAGAAGGCGGACGTCATACACCGTTTTTCAATGGTTACAGACCGCAGTTCTATTTTAGAACTACCGACGTTACAGGTGTTGCAACTCTTCCCGAAGGAACCGAAATGGTTATGCCCGGTGATAGAGTTGATCTTGCAGTTGAACTTATTACAGAAATTGCAATGGAAGAAGGACTACGTTTTGCTATCCGCGAAGGCGGAAGAACTGTCGGTTCCGGTGTTGTAACAAAGATTATCGAATAATCAAAATTTAGTTTTACCAGGCCCTGCCTTACGGCGGGGTTTCTGTGTAATATTTATAAGGAGTATAATAAGTGCCTGGTCAAAAGATTAGAATTAAGTTGAAATCATACGATCATATTTTGATAGATAAGTCTACCGAAAAGATTATTAAAACCGTACGCAGTACAGGTGCTGTTGTATCTGGACCTATTCCATTACCTACTAAAAAGACAGTATACACAGTGTTAAGATCGCCTCATGTTGATAAAAAATCCAGGGAACAGTTTGAAACCAGGGCACATAAACGAATAATTGATATACATAATTCAAACAATAAAACCGTCGATTCACTAAGTAAATTGGATATCCCGGCGGGTGTTGATATTGAGATTAAGCTTTAATGAATTTGGAGTGAAGATGTCTGGCATCATCGGTAAAAAAATAGGAATGTCGAGTGTTTTTAATGCCGAGGGAGAATTAGTCCCTGTTACGGTTATTTTGGCAGGCCCGTGTAAAGTTGTTTCTATTAGAACAAAAGAAAAAGACGGCTATGAGGCTGTTCAATTATCTTTCGGCCAAAAGAAAGATAAAAATATTTCTAAGCCTGTTTTAGGGCAGTATAAGAAAAACAATTTAACGCCTGCACAAGTGTTAATGGAATTTAACTTCCCTTCCGAAGCAGAATTTAAAATCGGTGATGAAGTAAAAGTTGATTTGTTCAAGGAAGGTGAAAAGATTAAAGTTAGAGGTAAAAGTAAAGGCAAAGGATTTCAAGGTGTTATGAGGCGTCACGGATTCGGTGGCGTCGGAGGTACTACTCACGGTCAGTCAGATAGATTAAGAGCACCCGGTTCTATTGGTGCCAGTTCTTATCCTTCAAGAGTTTTTAAAGGCCAGAGAATGGCGGGAAGAACCGGCTATGATAATATAACAGCTTCTAACTTAAAGGTAGTTAAAATTCTTCCGGAAGAAAATTTAATCTTAGTAAAAGGTGCTGTTCCCGGAGCAATTAATTCATTTGTTGAACTGATAAAGAAATAATTTGGTATTTAAATGACATTAGATATATATAAAATAGACGGCACTGCATCAGGAGAAAAATTAGAACTCGCTGACGACATATTCGGAATCGAACCGAATGAACATGCAATTTACTTATCGGTAAAATCATACTTGGCAAATCAAAGGCAAGGAACTCACAAGGCCAAAGAAAGAGGCGAAGTTAGAGGCGGTGGTAAAAAACCCTGGAAGCAAAAAGGAAGAGGCGGCGCAAGAGCAGGTACAACTCGTTCTCCATTATGGGTCGGAGGAGGAACAATTTTCGGACCTCGCCCGAGAGATTATAGACAAGATTTGCCTAAGAAAGTAAAAAGACTTGCCAGAAAATCAGCGCTTAGTCATAAAGTTAAAGATGAGCAGATTATTGTTGTTGAAGATTTTCAATTTGAAAAACCTAAAACGAAAGATTTTCTAAACTTTCTTAACGCTTTTAAATTGAACGGTAAGAAAGTTTTATTATTAACCGATAAAAAATCTGAATCTGTTTATAAATCCGGTAGAAATATTCCTAAAATAAAAATTCTGGAAGCTTATAAAGCATCAACTTATGATATATTAAATAATCAGGTTTTGGTTCTGCAGAAAAGTGCTGTTGATGTAATAAGTAATTCATTTAAAAGTAAAGAAGAGGCGGTGAATTAATTATGCATAGTGTTTTAATCAGCCCGTTGATTACGGAAAAGATGACTAATTTAACCGCAGATAAAGGTAAATACGGATTTCTTGTAAATCCTGACGCAAATAAAATTGAAATTGCTAAAGCTATTGAAAAGAAATTTGACGTACATGTAGTAAGCGTAAGAACTATTAATCACCCGGGAAAAATAAAAACTCAATTTAGAAAAAGCGGAAGATTTTCCGGTAAAACGCCTAAATTCAAAAAAGCGATAATAACTTTACAGAAAGACGAAACAATAGAAATTTTTGAACAAGTTTAGAGATCGAAAACAGGATAATTAAATGGCAATTAATAAATTAAAACCTATGACACCCGGGACAAGGTATATGTCGGTTTCCTCATTCGAGGAAATTACAAAAACCAGTCCGGAAAAATCTTTAACGGTTTCTTTAAAGAAATCCGGCGGCAGAAATAACCTTGGGAGAGTTACTGCAAAGCATATAGGCGGCGGTCATAAAAGGAAATATAGAGTAATAGATTTTAAAAGAAATAAATTCGGCGTACCAGCTAAAGTTTTTTCTATTGAATATGATCCGAACCGTTCATCTAGAATTGCTCTTTTACATTATGCAGACGGTTCTAAAAGTTATATTATTGCCCCCAATGGTTTGAAGGTTGGTGATAAAGTTCAATCCGGCCCTGGCAGCGACATAAATATTGGAAATACACTTCCGCTTAAAGAAATGCCTTTGGGAAGCTTTGTTCATAATGTTGAATTAAAACCCGGTAAAGGCGGTCAACTTGGAAGAAGTGCCGGATCTGCATTACAGGTTCTTGCTAAGGAAGGTGATTATGCTCAGTTAAAAATGCCTTCCGGTGAAGTAAGAATGATTAGATTGAATTGTCTGGCTACATATGGTACGGTTGGTAATGCAGAACAGGAAAATATAAGTTTAGGTAAAGCCGGACGAACAAGATGGTTGGGCAAAAGGCCTCATGTACGAGGAGTTGCTATGAATCCTGTCGATCATCCTATGGGCGGTGGTGAAGGTAAAACTTCCGGCGGTGGCCATCCGGTTTCACCCTGGGGCCAAAAAGCCAAAGGACTGAAGACGAGAAAACATAAAAAAGTTTCAAACAAATTAATTATTAAGAGACGGACTAAGTAGAGAGTAACTATGCCAAGATCTGTAAAAAAAGGACCTTTTGTTGATTATAAATTAGCTGAAAAAATTGACCAGTTAAACAGCAGTAATCAGAAAAAAATAATTAAAACATGGTCAAGAGCCTCTACGATTACACCGGATTTTGTCGGTCATACAATTGCGGTTCATAATGGGAATAAAATGATTCCGGTTTATATAACTGAAAATATGGTTGGTCATAAACTTGGAGAATTTGCTCCTACTAGAATTTTTAGAGGCCATCCCGGAACAAAAGCTGAAAAAGCTTCTAAGGCATAGTAGAGAAGAATAGTAAATCTAATAAAGGATTTTGAGTTAAAATGGAAGCAAGAGCAATACATAAATATATCGGTTCATCACCCAGAAAAATGCGTTTGGTAGTTGATTTGATTCGCGGAGTCTCGGTAGATAGAGCCTTGGAGTTTTTACATTTCAATCCTAAGCATGCATCTAAAGATGCCGAAAAAGTCTTGAGATCTGCAGTTGCAAATCTTATGAATTTGGATGAAGCTACAAGATTGGAACCCGAAGAATTATATGTAAAAGAAGCTTTTGTTAATCAAGGACCGACGCTAAAAAGAATTTCTCCTGCTCCAATGGGCAGAGCTTATAGAATTAGAAAAAGATCATGTCATTTGACAATTGTGGTAGCAACTAAGGCATAAATTTTAGGAGGTATTTTTTTGGGACAGAAAACAAACCCAATAGGATTTAGGACAGGTATTATTAGAGGCTGGGACTCTAACTGGTATGAGAATAAAAGTTATTCTTTAAAACTTAAAGAAGATGATAAGCTTAGAAGTTATATTAGGAATCGTTTGAAGAAAGCAGGTATCTCCAGAATTGTTATTGACAGGACATCTAAAAATATAATTTTAACAATTCATACTTCAAGACCCGGAGTTGTAATAGGAAAAAGCGGTAAAGAAATTACTCAGCTGGAACAGGAATTAAAGCAAATCACGGATAAAGAGGTTAAGGTTCAAATTTCGGAAATTAAAAGACCTGAACTGGATGCTTTTTTAGTAGCGGAAAATATTGCTAATCAAATTTCCGGAAGAGTTTCGTTTAGAAGAGCTATGAAAATGTCCATAACTGCAGCCATGAGAATGGGTGCTGAAGGTGTAAGAATTATGTGCGCCGGCAGGTTAGGCGGAGCTGAAATGGCCAGAACCGAACAATACAAAGAAGGACGTATTCCTCTTCATACTATTAGAGCGGATATTGACTATGCCAGCGGAAGAGCCGAGACTATTTACGGATCTATCGGAATTAAGGTATGGATTTGTCGTGGTGAAATATTAGGAAAAAGAGTTACTGAATAAACACGTGGGAGTTCTTTATTATGTTAATGCCTAAAAGAGTTAAATTTAGAAAAGCGCAGCGCGGTAGAATGGCGGGTAAAGCCAAACGTGGAAGTTCAATTGCGTTTGGAGATTTCGGCTTAAAAGCTTTGGAGCCGCATTGGATTACCAGCCGTCAAATTGAAGCATGCCGTGTTGCTCTTTCAAGAAAGATGAAAAGAGACGGTAAGGTTTGGATTAGAATATTCCCTGATAAGCCTGTTTCAAAAAAGCCTCTCGAAACAAGAATGGGTAAAGGTAAAGGAGCTCCTGAATTTTGGGTTGCAGTTGTTAAACCCGGTAGAGTCCTTTTTGAGGTTGCCGGTGTTTCAAAAGAGATAGCTCATGATGCGTTAAAAACTTGCTCATATAAATTACCCATTAAAACAAAAGTTGTTGCAAGACCGGATTTTGAATAATTAAAAAGGTGTGATTAAATGAAGATACATGAAGTTAGAGAATTAAAAGATGACGAATTAGCCAAGCAAATTCTTGAAGAAGAAAAAAATCTTCTTGATTTGCGATTTACACACCAACTGAAACAATTGACTAATACCAGCAAATTGAGATTAGTAAAAAAGGATCTTGCGCGACTGAAAACAGTTCTTAAAGAAAGGAATTTAATGAAAGAAGCATCTGCCGACACAACCAATAAAGAAGGAGTTAATGCTTAAATATGGAACAGCGTGCATTAAGAAAAACAAGAGTTGGCGTAGTCGTTAGTAATAAAATGCAGAAGACTATTACAGTCGCTATAGAAAGAAGAGTTTCACATCCTATTTACAAAAAGTATTTTAGGAAAACAACCAAACTTATGGCTCATGATGAAAAAAACGAATGCCATATTGGTGATAAAGTAAAAATTATGGAAACGCGCCCGTTAAGTTCAAGAAAAAAATGGCGCTTAGTTGAAGTTGTAGAAAAAGCCAAGTAAGCATGAGGCTTACTAATTTGTTAAAGCAAGGAGTATAGTTAAATGATTCAAGAAGAAACGAATTTAGTAGTTGCCGATAACTCTGGCGCAA
>CAZHBJ010000107.1:0-11657 GCA_964530445.1 uncultured Ignavibacteriaceae bacterium | reverse complement strand
TATTAATGTATAGGCTTTGTTTTTGAATAAATTTCTAAAAGTTATTTTCAAAAAGCTTTTAAACATAATTATATCTCCCAAATATTTGAACGCCGGAAAGCAAACAGCTCAACCGGCGCTCATGGCTAACGGAATCTTTATTCATACCTTAACGATTTTACCGGGTTTGCAGTTGCGGCTTTAATTGCCTGCATTCCCACTGTCAGCAAAGCGATTAAAAGGACAATGCCGCCGGATACAATAAACAACCACCAATTCAAATTTATTTTATATGCAAAACTTTGAAGCCACAAATTCATTACATAATACGCTACCGGCAAGGCGATTAAATTTGATACCAGCACAAGCTTCGAAAAATCACCCGACAAGAGATAAATTATGCCCGCTTCGCTTGCGCCGAGAACTTTCCTTATTCCGATTTCCTTCCTTCTCTTCTCGGCTGTAAAAGCAGACAGACCAAACAAGCCGAGGCATGATATAATAATTGCCATACCGGCAAAGTAACGCGATAGTATTGAAACTTTTTCTTCAGAGGAATATAAGGCCTGATAATCCTGGTCGGTAAATTTATAGTCGAAAGTAAAACCGGGATTAAAAGATTTATAAAAATTCTTTAAGCGTTCAATCGTTTCTTTTTCAATCCCGGCTTTTATTCTTGCGGTAATAACCATTGTCCTTTGAGGATTTAAAATGATAAATAACGGTTTCACCTGCTCATGAAGTGATTCGAAATTAAAATTTTTCACAACTCCTATTATATGCCGGTTTTTTCCCCAGAGATGTATGACTTTTCCGATTGGGTTCTTTAATCCCATTAAATTTATAGCCGCTTGATTGAATATAATTCCCAAACTATCGGAAGTAAATTTTTTCGAAAAGGTTCTTCCTTCTTCCATTTTCATTCCAAGAGTTTCAATCAAATTATAATTGGCATATACGGAAAAGAAATTTGCCGAGGTACCCGGCTTTTTCCCCTGCCAGTTCACATCGAAAGTTGAACTTATAATTGATGTAATATTTTCACTTATACTTGAAGCGTTAACTACACCGGAAATATTTCTTATCTCCGAAAGGAATGTATCCATATGCCCGGGCACATCGCCTTCCGCATTGAAATAGATTAGGTTGTCTTTATTATATCCGAGATTTTTACTTTGTATAAATCCCATTTGCTTATACACTACCAGAACCGCCGCAATAAGAATTGCCGACAAAGTAAATTGAAATATTACAAGTCCTTTGCGAAGCCATAATTCTCCGTTCGAATTGCTGCCGAACTTTCCTTTTAAAATCGATACCGGGTTAAATCCGGAAAGATATAACGCAGGGTAGCTGCCGGCAATAATTCCGGTTAACAAAGTTATTCCTAAAAATGAAAGTAAAGCGTTTCCGCTAATATTTAATGATAGTTGTTTTCCGGTTATGCTGTTGAACTCAGGCAGTACAATTTCTACTATGACTAATGAAATTGCCAGCGAAAGAAACGACATCAAAACGGATTCGCCGAGATATTGAAACGCGAGATTCTTGCGTGTTGCCCCAATAGTTTTTTTAATTCCCACTTCTTTCATTCTTGTAGACGCTTTGGCTGTAGAAAGATTCATGAAATTGATGCAGGCAATTAAAATTATAAAAAGAGCAATAATAGAAAACAGCCGCACATATTCTATTCTGCCTCCGGCTTGAACACCGTTTTCATATTTGTTAAATAGATATCTGTCGGAATACGGACGAACGAACAAGTTATCATTTGAATATTTATTTCTTTCCTTAATAAATGAGGCAATTTTTTTATTAAAGCTTTTTACATCGGTACCGTTATTTAAAACAACATATGTACTTACCGCGCTGTTACTCCAGTTTATGGTGCGTCCTATAATTTTAGAAAGTTTGATCCACTGATCGTAAGACAAAATGAAATCAAATTGCTCAGTTGAATTTTCCGGAATGCCTTTAAATACCCCGGATACTGCGGCTTCCATGCTTATTCCGAGAATCTGCCACTTTAAAGATTTACCTATTGCATTGCTGACAGAACCGAACATCTTTTGAGCTAACGCTTCCGAAATTACAACAGAGTTATTGCTTGAAAGCACCTCCCCCGGGCTTCCGCGCAGAAGATGATAAGAAAATATATCAAAGAAGTCCTTCCCCGCAAACTCCCCCATAGCCTTTGTGTTTTGCCCTTGATATGAAAAAGTAAAATTGCCGAACCAAACTGCAGGTGTTACCGACGCCGCTAATTTTACTTCCGGCACCTCTTCCTTTAAAGTTTTCGCAAGCATATCGGGAGTAGCTTCCTGCGTAATTATTCCGCTGCTCTGCTTAACATTTTCCATAACCTGGTATAAGTTTTTATCGTTCTTGTTAAACTTGTCAACATTAAGTTCGCTGCTTACCCATAGGTAAATCAACAAAGCACATGCTAGTCCGGTTGATAAGCCGATAAGATTAATAAAGAATGTACTTTTATGTCGTCCAAAATTTCTGAAAATAATTTTTGCGTAATGTTTGATCATAAATACTCCTTAGCATAATCTAATTTTTCCGCGATGAAATTATTTTTAAGTAATTGGTTATTCATATTTTAAACTCTTTACCGGGTTTGCGCGTGCTGCTCTTATTGCATGAGTGCTTACGGTTGCCAACGCAATGATTAATGTCATAATACCCGAAAGAATAAATATTCCGAAATTAATATTTGTGCGGTAAGCAAAATTATCCAGCCAGTTATGCATAATAAAGTACGCCGCAGGCCAAGCGATAACATTTGCAATTATAATCCATTTGGTAAATTCTTTTAATAACATATTTAGTAATTCGAAAACCGAAGCTCCCAGTACTTTTCGAATACTGATTTCCTTTTTCCTTTGTTCTGTAATAAATGATGCTAACCCGAACAATCCGAGACACGCAATAAATATTGCAAGTCCCGAGAATAAAGCCGCAACCTTGCCTGCCCTCTCTTCTGATTTATAAAGATTGGCTAAATCCTGATCCATAAAAGAAGCATAAATCTCTTCTCCCCCGGTAAATTTTTTCCAGGTATTATTTATAAATGTTATTGTGTTTTTAATATTTGCCGAAGATACCCGGATTGTTAATATACTAGCTGCTTGATTAACAGGACTTAAGAAAAGTACAAGCGGTTTAATTTGTTCGTGAAGAGATTGATAATTAAAATTCTTAATCACGCCGATAATTCTATACGCTCTTGTTTGATTTCCCATCTGAATTAATTCTTTGCCAATTGGGTCTTCCGCTCCGCATTGATTTTTCATGGCTTCGTTTATCACTAAGGATGTTGTATCCGCTCCGAATTCCTTTGAAAAGAAACGACCTTTAAGCAATGATATTTTAAATGTCTTTAAAAAATTATAATCTACATCAAGATACTGACTGGAAATAATATTAGAGACTTGTCTATTATTATATGAATAACCGTTTCCCGGAACTCCGTGAAAAAACATTATGGAAGAATTGGTTAATGATATAACATCCGGGTTCTTTAATAATTCATGTTCAATTACTTGTAATTTATTTTCCGGTATTCCAAAATTTTTTATTGCATATAGCTGCTCTTTATTAAAGCCGAGGTCTTTATGTTGAATGTACTGCAGCTGATCCCTAATAATAAATGTACCTACTATTAAAGCAATTGAAATAGTAAATTGAACTACAACCAATCCGCTTCTCAACGTGCTCTTTTTAATTCTCTTTTCAAAGCCTGACTTGAACAAATGGATCGGCTTAAATGATGAAAGATAAAAAGCCGGATAACTGCCGGAAATTATTCCGATAATCACTGCAAATAATATAAGACCGGGAACTGTATATACATTGTTTAATAACTCAAGATTAAAATTCTTTCCGGTTATTTGATTGAAATAGGGCAGAGTAATTTCAATTAAAGTAATTGATATTAAAACCGAAAATAATGAAACTAAAATTGATTCGGTTAGAAATTGACCTATTAACTTTGTTTTATTTGAACCGAGAGTCTTTTTTATTCCTACTTCTTTAGACCTGGTTTCAGATTTTGCGGTAGTTAAATTTATAAAATTAATTATAGCTAAAAGTAAAATGAAAACAGCTACCGCGGAGAATATGTATACGTAATCAATATCGCTTGTACTTTGCTGAGCAAATTCAGAGTTTGTGTCAATTCCATATTCATTCTGAGAATATAAATAAATAGATGTTAACGGCTGAAGATAAAAGTTCCAGGTATTGCCTTTATTGAGGAATTCACTGAAAGAAATTCCAAGAACCGATTCCGCCTGGGGACCTACATGAGCATAAACTATTTTCTTTAACTTTTTCTGAAAGACGGCAGGATCTGTTCCATTTTTTAAAACTATATAAGTTATATAAGACATGTTCAGCCAGTCATCATTTTTTGTCACCGTATAAGTAGACATTGATAATAAAAAATCACATCTGAAACTTGAATTAACGGGAAAATCTTTCATTACGCCGGTAACCATGTATGAAGTTTGGTAATCAGCAATAAGGATTTTTCCGACCGGATTTTCATCGCCGAAATATTTTTTAGCTTCGGATTCAGTCATTACTATACTATTCGGCCGGCTTAGTACTTTATTGGGGTTACCGCTAATAAGAGGAAGTGAAAAAACATTGAAGAAATTCGAATCCGCGGTATATAGGCGACGTTCTCTAAAAACTTTATCCTTGTACTTTAAAACATGATTACCAAAAAATCCGATCCTTGTGTAAGTAATTACTTCAGGAAAATCATGAACGAGTGTATTTCCAAGCGGAGCGGCTGTTTTGCAGTTGCAGCTTTCCTGTCCATTAATCGATGATTTAATATAAACCCGATAAATCGAATCGGAATTTTTATAAAACTTATCATAGCTTAGCTCATTACGGATATAAAGCAGTATCATTACGCAACAGGCAATACCAATGGTTAGACCAAAGATATTGATTAAGGAATATCCTTTATTCTTTTTGAGATTTCGTACCGCTATTTTCAAATAATTTTTTATCATAAATACGTCTCATTCATATGTAACAATTTAACCGGATTTGAATTTGCCGCTTTAACAGCTTGAATGCTTAGAGAAGCCATTATATTATTTATAATTGAAATAATTGGTAAAAGGACAACTATAATGCCATTATTCTGCCGGGAAATGGAATAAAATTTAAATGGAAAATTGTTTTAACCGACCGTATTCGGACACTAGCGCCCGTAAACGGACAGTTAATAGTTTTAATGAATTAAGGTAAAAAAAAGCAGTACCGGAAATTAAATCCGATACTGCTTAATAAGTGGAAGTTATCTTATGTTATCTGCGTCTGTTATTTTTTGATTCTTGCTTTTTATCCCGGGTGTTTCCTCTACTTTCGCGCTTTGTTTCAGGAGCACGTCGTACTTCCGGTGCGCGTCTCGGTTGACTTTCCCTTCTTACTTCAGGCCTGGTATTCCTAGTCCTATTATTATTTTCAATTCTATTATTCCGGTAATCCCGGTTTGATTCTTTTCTAATTTGAGGCGCTTCATTTCTATTCTGCTGAGGCCTATAATTTCCTCGGTTATCATTTCTTGGTGCTGCTTCACGGCTCGGTCTATTTATATTATCCTGTCTTCTTATATCATTATTTCGATTGTCGTTAGCATTTCTCCTGAAACCGGTATTTCTACCTATTTCAACTCTTGAAGTCTGCATAGTTGAAGGTCTAGTTCCTCTGCGGATATTTTCATTTCTTAAATGCTCGTTTCTTATTTGATCCCTCGGAGGAATATATGCTCTTACTACGTTTCCTCTTCCGAACCCTGTGTTTCTCGGACTATCGACTCTTTCAATAGAACGCTCGATAATTCTGCTTCCGCCTCTTCTTCTTACATAATCAACATCAACACCTCTATTTATAACCCGCCCGTTGGAATAACCGTAATTTGTTCTATATCTTGTTACTGAATAGATTCTGTATTTATCTCTTCCCGGAGCAAAATAGTTATATACATGCGGCGAGCACATATGTCTATATCTTACAAAGTGCCAATAACGATAAGGAGTTATATAATTATGAGTGAAATGAATTCCTATACCGATCGAAAACGAAGCGTAAGGGGGCAACGGAGCCCAGCCGATATAATCATTGTCATATCTCCATTGAACCCATGCCGGAGCCCAAACATCATCAGGAACCCAAATCCAGCCGTAATAGTCGTCGAAATACCATCTGCCGTAATGAAATACAATATAACCGAACGGATCATAAGAATCCCAGTACCATCCGTCGCTGGTCCAAATCCACTGTCCGTTTCTGTAAGGAGCCCAGCCAACCTCTAAATGTAAAGGACGCCAAACAACAACGCCTCCGTCCAATTCAATCCAGGTTCCATACGGTGCAAGCGCTGAGTAAAAACCTCCATCGTTAAAATTTTGATAATTTAAATTAGGAGCAGCTTTTGTTTTAACTGCCAAACTTAAAATCACTGCAACTGCTATAATTAATATTCGTTTCATTTTATACCTCACACTGTTTCTTATTTCTAGTGAACAACCTTGATGCCATATTTAATCTTTAAAAACAGCTTATTTTGGTGATGGATTGCTAAGAAATGTTTAATTTTTTAAACACTTTGTATGTATTTATGGAATAAAATTCAGATATAATATACATATTCTTATCTCTTTAACTTTCTTTGCTTCCATTCAAAATTACCGGCTAAACCGGAGATTCCTGCAATAATTATGTACGGGATTTGTAAAATTTCTGCAAATGGAAATAATTTCATAACCGATTTTAAAGAAAGCAGCTTCTCTCCCCTTTTTACAACCCTATATTCCACAAGAGTTTTTATTATTATACTTAATAAGAACGATATGAAAAAAATATATGAAGTTATTACTCCTAATAACAATTGCAAAACTAATCCTAAATAAAACAAATAAATTAAAATCAATTTGAAGACTAATAATTTACTAATATAAAATAATCCTTTGCTTGCCCATCTTTTTCTT
Organism: uncultured Ignavibacteriaceae bacterium; assembly: GCA_964530445.1. Lineage (GTDB taxonomy): Bacteria > Bacteroidota > Ignavibacteria > Ignavibacteriales > Ignavibacteriaceae > FEN-1297. The sequence continues at coordinate 4,659 of CAZHBJ010000107.1, read as the reverse complement.
TGATGATAAAACCGGGAGAAATCCTCGTTTGATGAAGTTTTAACCAAAGCTCCCGGATCCCAGCAAAATTTTATTTTATAATCTGTTTTTTTTCGGATATTCTGCATTAAAATTTCGTCGTCTCCCGAAGATAATTTCATTTTATGATTAAACCCGCCTGCTTCTAAAAATGTTTTTTTTCTGTAAGCAATATTTGCACCGTTGCAAATTGCCGGTTTGTTTATCCCGATTAAACCTGCGCCTGTTAAAACAAGACCGGCAAATTCCAATTTTTGAAGTTTTGAAAATAAACTTGGGCCATCATCAAATTCAACCGGACCGGAGACAAAACCTGTCTTTTCATCCATGCATTGTAATAGACTTAAAAGCCAATTATTTGAATGGATACAGTCAGCATCCGTAGTAACTATAATATCGCCTATTGAATTCTTTATTCCATATTTTACTGCTCTTTTTTTACCTGAATTATCGCTAAAACTTTCCGGTACATTCAAAACTTTTACGTTTTTGTTTTTATTATTATTCAATAATATTTGAAGTGAATTATCTTCCGAAGAATCATTTACAAAAATAATCTCAAATTTATTTTCCGGATAATTTTGTTCACTTAGGCTTTTTAAACTCGATAATATATTTTCGGATTCATTTCTAAACGGTACTATTACGGAAATAAATTCATCCAATTCCTTACTCTTACATTGTTTTATTTTCTTTAAACCGGATAAAATTCCATATAGGAATAAAAAGTAATTTATTAATAGGATTATGAATATTCCGAGCAGGAAATAATTAACCATTGTTCCTTTTGAATAATAAAATAAATCCGAATAAAGCAGGAATAATTACATTGATAAGAAAAAGTGAAAAAGCCGCATCAAACGCTACAAAAGAGGGCTCGCCCATCTTCGATAGGAAAAAGATGGAAGCGCCTTCTCTAATTCCAACTTCGGCAAATGATATAGAGGGAATCATACTCTTTACAAACATTACAAGATTACCAGCCCAAAAATAATTTAGGAATCTAAAATCTTTAGAAAATGCGCAGACTAAAATTGAAAACTGCGTCAATATACAAATGTAAAACAATATGGAAATGCCTGTCATTTTAAAAATGTATTTTCTATCCAAGTCTTTCAACATTTTCAAACTGGTGCGGACAGATTCTTTTTTAATAAATGATTTAACAAAATTGAAAAACGAACTATCCCAATATTTCCGGTTAACGAATATTTGAATCAATAAATAAAATAATATTATTACTGCGGCTAATAATACTACGGTAAAATAAATATTCATTCCATAATAAAAATAAAGAAAAGGCAGGCAGCTTATTGAACCGGTAAATAAAATAATTAGCAAAGGGAAAACCTTATCTACAAAAGTTGCAACAGACACCCGGAGCATTGTTTTATCCTTAAATTCCAATGAACGTCCGAAATATTCACCGATTCTAACCGGCGTAAAAACGCCGCCCGAGAGTCCGTAAAAAAGCGACAGAAATATTTTCTTTTTACTTGATTCGCCGAGTAATGATCTGCCGGTTAACAGCCATTTATAGTATTGCAGAAACAAATTTAAGAACATAAGGACAAAAGCTATGGATAATAGATAAAAATTCGCACTCCCGGCCGCTTGATAAATACTTGCAAGATTAATTTTTAAAATTATATATAGAATTAATCCGGCGGCAATAATAATTTTAATAAAATTATAAACAATTTTCTTGTTGAAGGAAGTTATATCCTTGTTCGACTTCGATATTTCGTTTTCGTAAAACAATTACTTTTTGTTTTAATTGGAAGTAAAATTTATTTGAGGAAAAATTTAATAAAAAGTCATTTTACATTTAAATAAAATCAAACATAAACCCGATTCCGAATCTTGAAACTCTATTTGTAAAGTACTGATTAAACACATCGCCGCCGTTATAGTAAGAAGCGTAAATTACTATGCCTTTATTATTCCAATTACCGAATTTTATTCCGAACATATAATTTTGATTTACTATGTATTCGGGAATTCCTTTAATTTTCAAATCTGCAGCAATAAATAAATTCTCATCTCTGTTGAAAATTTTCCCGAATAAATTTGGTATGGAATATTCCAGGCCTGCCCTGTATATAAGTCTCTTCAGTCGTTTGCTTTTTGTCTGCATCCCAGTCGAAATAGACCCACCGCCGTAATATCTTATCAAAGTCCTACTTAAATTTTGTTCATTTGCAAGCAGCAATTCGGCATAATTATTACCGTAAGCAATCGGCTCTTGATTATTAATCCACACTTGATTCAAATTGTCCCAATGACCGTCTACCAAATGAGAGCTGCTGTGAATATACCTAAATCTTGTAACAAACCTTCCCCAGTTAAAATGCCTAGAATAGTTTATATATCCTCCGAAGAATCCATCCAGCGCATCAATCTGCAGACGGTATTTTAAATATGATGTTACGAATGCATAAGCCATAAATTCCGCGCCTACGGTTATTCTGCTTTTTGCCGAATTAAATTTAAATGCGAATACATCCAATGCGTTGCCTATATCTAATTTTAAGTTTGAAGTGGCGGAGTAATAAAGAAGTCCCATCCTTGGTTCATCCGCACCGGCTTTTAACGGCATAAAATCTATTCCCTTAGGAAGAAAGATAAATTGATATGAAGAGTCGTCTTTTGTTTGTGAATAATTATTTTGAACTGCAACCATAAAAAACAAAAGTAAAAACAAGATTTTGCGCATAGTAAAATTTCTTTATATAAAGTGTATTATTTTGAATCTAATTTCTTATACAAAGATAATATGCTCAGGCAATTATTACTTCATTTAAGTAAAAATATTCTTTGTTTAAATAATGTTATCATTACTTAGAAATTCAAAAGTCCATTTTAAATCTTATATGTGATCTATATTACTTTATAATACACGGTGTAATTCTTTTTATTTCAATAAATTATTGTTAAGATATTTTCTTTTTCTTACTTTTCATTACAAAATTTATTACAAATGGAGTGACAATGTATATAAGTTTTAGCGAAATACCGGGGAACCATAATCTTTTCTTAGATTATTTGTATGAATTCGAGAACGTTAAAAATTTTTATAAAACAGATTTCAGAAATAAAGAAGAATATATTAAAATATTTAAAAAAACAGCCGATTCTCACGCCGATTTTAGAGGTCAGTTATCTTCAATTTTAATTGATCAATACAATAGCTTTAATCCTTCCGACAAAACACGAGAAAATATTTCGGCTCTTAAAGAAAAAAATACTCTGGCAGTAGTTACAGGTCAGCAGCTCGGTATAATCGGCGGACCCCTTTACACATTTTATAAAATAATGACTGCAATTAAGCTGAGTTCATTTCTAACCGAACGCTACGATGATTACAAATTTGTTCCCGTGTTTTGGCTGGAAGGCGACGACCATGATTTTAATGAAGTAAGAGAATTAAACCTTGTAAACGATAACAACGAAGTAGTAAAAGTTGCATACGGGGAGGAAGTGCTTGATGATGAAAACAAAGGCAGCGTTGGCAACCTGGTTTTGAATGATATGTTAAACAATTTTTACGAAGATTTGGAGAAAAATCTTCGTGCAACGGAATTTACTCCCGCACTGCTTGAAAAGATAAAATCATTTTATACATCCGGGAAAACATTTATGCAGGCATTCAAAGAATTAATATTCTGGATGTTTGACGAATACGGTCTTATAGTTTTCGATCCGCAGGATAAAAGATTAAAAGAACATTTAAAACCCGTCTTTAAAAAGGAAATAACTGATTTTAGACAGCACACGGAAAAGCTTGTAAATGTAAGCGCACAACTTGAAGAAGTTTATCATGCCCAGGTAAAAGTAAGACCTGTAAATTTATTTTATAGTAATGAAGAAGGACGGTTTTTAATTGAACCTGTAGAAAATGAATTCAGGCTTAGAAGGAAAAGGAAAAAATTCAGTTATGAAGAATTAATTGAATTAATTGATAAGGAGCCCGAACATTTTAGCCCGAATGTTTTGCTACGGCCTATTTGCCAGGATTATATATTGCCGACGGCATTTTATGTCGGCGGACCGAGCGAAATTTCCTACTTCGCACAGGTTACTCCGCTGTACGATTTTTATAAAATTGAAGCTCCAATACTTTATCCGAGATCTTCGGCAACTATAATAGAAAAAAATATATCGACAATAATTGAAAAGTACGATATTGATTTAACTGAGCTGTTTATGGATCCGGAAAAGTTGAAACAAAAAGTAATCGATTCAATTTCAAACGTTTCCGTCGAAGAAACTTTCGGCAATGCCTCCAACGAAATAGAAATTATTTTCGATCAATTAAAAGAAAAGTTATTCGAATTCGACAAAACCATTAGCGATACGAGTTCCAAGTATAAACAAAAAATATTTCATCATCTGGATGAATTGAAAGATAAGGCATCGGAAGCGCAGAAAAGAAAGCACGAGATTACTTTAAGACAAATTGATAAAATTTCCAGTTCGGTTTTCCCGAATTCCAATTTACAGGAACGTGAGATAAACTTTTTCTATTTTGCCAACAAATACAGTGTTGATATTATTAAGCGGATTTTTGAAGAGCTTAGCATAAATAAATTCGAACATCAGATAATATACTTATAAAGCTTTTTATCGAATTTATAAAAC
>CAZHBJ010000106.1:0-11674 GCA_964530445.1 uncultured Ignavibacteriaceae bacterium | reverse complement strand
TAACTTCATTAAAATTATTTCGTCTCTGTTTATTATCTTGTTCCGGCATTTTTTGACGCGGAATTTTCATCTTCTCTTTATTTGAAAGCTTCTGCAATTGAATTACTCCTGGATATTCATAATTATTAATTTGAAAAAATTATTTATTCATTAGCCGATTTCAATATTGCTTCTTCGGATCGGCATGTATAATTATTAAGCGCCGTTTGCTCATCACTTTTATAAGTTCTATTTCTTCTTTCAAGCGTTTCAAAATCAACTTTATGCGCATCGAATTCTGGTCCGTCCACACAAACAAAAACGGTTTTATCATCTACGGTTGCCCGGCACCCGCCGCACATACCGGTACCGTCTACCATAACAGGATTTAAGCTTACTACGGTTTTTATTTTATGTTTTCTTGTTACTTCTGCTACTGCTTTCATCATGGGAATTGGGCCGATAGCCAATACAAAATCTATTTTTCTTTTAGCTTCTATTAATTCTTTCAGCTTTTCAGTAACAAAACCATGATAGCCATAGCTTCCATCATCAGTTGTAATAAATACTTCATCGCAAACGCTTTTCATTTCGTCTTCAAGAATTACGTAATCCTTTGATCTTCCGCCTACAATGGAAATAGTATAGTTACCTGCGTTCTTTAATGCTACTGCTGTAGGGAAAGCTATTGCAGTACCAACTCCGCCTCCGATACTAACTGCAACTCCAAAATTTTCAATGTCTGAAGGTTTACCTAACGGACCTACTACATCCAAAATAAAGTCGCCTTCCTTCATTTCATTTAATTCGGTAGTAGTTTTGCCGATACCTTGTACAATAATAGTAATTGATCCTTCATCAATATTCGAATCCGATATAGTTAACGGTATACGTTCGCCGCTGTCATTTAATCTTACAATTACAAATTGTCCTGCTTTTCTTTTCTTTGCAATTTTAGGAGCTTCTATTTTGAATCTTTTAACATTTGGTGCTATAAATTCAGCAGATAAAATTTTATACATATTCCTACCGTGTTTTATTTTTTCTTAAGATTATTTGCTTCTACTACCGCAATTGCCGTCATATTAATGATATCATCGACAGTTGCACCTCTTTGAAGTACATGAACAGGCTTGCTCATTCCCATCAAAATTGGACCTACAACGGTTGATTCGCCTATCCTTGCCATTAATTTATATGCGATATTTCCTGAATTTAAGTCCGGGAAGATCAGTACATTCGCCTTGCCTTTTAAACTTATAAATGGAAAATCATCTTCAATAATTTCAGGAACTACGGCTGTATCGGCTTGCATTTCACCTTCAATCATTAAATCAGGTCTTAACTTTTTAACTTTTTGAACTGCGTCTTTTACTTTAATGCTTTCAGGATAGGTTGCACTGCCGAAATTACTGAATGAAAGCATTGCTATTTTCGGAATAATATCAAATGATTTAACAGTATCTGCTGCTGAAATTGCAATTTCAGCTAGTTCTTCCGAGTTTGGATTTACATTAACCGTAGTATCGGCAAAGAAGTATACATCTTTCTTTGTAAGAACTATATATAGACCTGAAACAACTTTAAATCCTTCTTTTACGCCGACACATTGAAGCGCTGGTTTTATTGTAGTAGGATAATTAGTTGTTAATCCGCTTATCATTGCATCTGCTTCACCCAAATTAAGAGCCATAGAGCCAAAATATACGTGGTTCTTCATCAATTCTTTGGCTTCTCTTAATGTTATACCTTTTCTTTGTCTTTTCTTGTAAAATTCATGAGCAAATTCATCGCACTTAGGACTTGTTTCCGGATCAAAAATTTCAAATTCTTTTCTTTCATACCCAAGATTATCAATCATATTTTCAATCTTCTTGATATTACCTAAAAGAATCGGCTTTGCAATATTATCATTGTATGAAGAATGTGCGGCACGAATTATTTTTTCTTCGTCTCCTTCGGGATAAATTACCCGTTTAGGACTTTTTTGCGCTTTATGGACCATTACTCGAATTACTTCTTTGGAAAGTCCAAGCCTTTCTTTAAGTTGATCTTCATAAACATTCCAATCTTCTATTTTTCCCCTTGCAACACCGGTTTCCATTGCCGCTTTTGCAACAGCGGGAGCAACATGCCATAATACTCTAGGATCGAAAGGTTTAGGAATAATATAATTTCTTCCGAATTCAAACTCTTCCCCGCCATAAGCACTAATAACCATTTCCGGAACATTTTCCTTAGCAAGTTGAGCCAGAGCTTTTGTAGCAGCCATCTTCATTTCTTCGTTAATTGTTGTAGCTCTTACATCCAAAGCTCCTCTGAATATAAACGGGAATCCTAAAACATTATTTACCTGATTGGGGAAATCACTTCTTCCGGTTGCCATAATCAAATCGTCGCGTACGGAAGTTGCTTCATCATACATAATCTCCGGATCAGGATTAGCCATTGCAAATATAATTGGGTTCGGAGCCATGTTTTTCACCATATCTTTGGTAACTGCTCCGCCAACAGACAATCCGATAAAAACATCGGCGTCTTTCATGCCTTCTGCAAGAGAACCGCATTCCGTATCGGATGCAAATTCCATTTTATATTTATTAAGGTCTTTCCGGCTCTTTGTTAAACAGCCTTTGGAATCAAACATTTTAATGTTTTCTCTTTTAACTCCGGCACGCATATACAATTTGCAGCATGATATTGCTGCTGCCCCGGCACCGTTAACGATTAGTTTTAAATCGGATAATTTTTTACCGGCTAATTCCGCGGCATTAATTAGTGCGGCACAAGAAATAATAGCCGTACCATGCTGATCATCGTGAAAAACCGGGATATTCATGGTAGCTTTTAATGTTTCTTCTATTTCGAAACATTCGGGCGCTTTAATATCTTCCAAATTTATTCCGCCGAAAGTCGGTTCAAGTAATTGAACGGCTTTAATAACTTCTTTCGGATCCTGACTTTTTAATTCAATATCAAATACATCAATATCTGCAAATCTTTTAAAAAGGACACCTTTACCTTCCATAACCGGTTTTCCGGCCAAAGGTCCTATATTACCCAAACCTAAAACAGCAGTTCCGTTTGAAACTACGGCAACTAAATTTCCTTTTGCCGTATAACGGTAAACATCGTTTTCATTCTTCGCAATTTCTCGGCAAGGTTCCGCAACGCCGGGCGTATAAGCAAGGGAAAGGTCTCTAGAAGTTAAACAAGGCTTTGTCGCAACAACTTCTATCTTTCCATACCTTCCTTCACTATGATAATTCAGAGCTTCTTCAGTACTGATTTTCATTAAATACTCCTATAAATTTATCCCCGTTTAAACTCGGGATGAAAATTCTTTTTTGTTTTTAGGGCGGGTATTTTAGTTAATAATAAGAAATAAACTATCTTCATATTTTTTATAAAATGATTGCAGATTATAAACTTTCAATTTTATAATCCATCCAAATCAAAATCCCACTCATAATTGTTTTATAATAAAGTAAATCCAACATCAATCCTAACCATAAAGTGTGCCATTTTGAAAATAAAAATATTATTCACTTTTAGCTGATAGTACACTTAAATATAAATGCGTAATCCTTTATTCCTTAATAATTTCCCAATTATGAAAATTTTTTTCTAAGGTTTAGAATACTAAAGCGAGGTTTTAGAAATAACTATTTAGAATTGATAATTCTGCAATAATCCTAAAGCATTGAATTAAGACTGATAAAGCTCTAAATGATCTCGAATTTGAAATCATTCATCGCGATGGACAATATCCGGTGAAAAAGCCGGAAGACAGACGGCTATATATTCGGCTCCATTTTCATCAGGTGTACTGTATTGAACCCATTCACCATTGGGAATTAATACAGCTTGTTTTTCATGGATATCTATAAATCCATTCTTTGAAGTTACTCTTAGAGTTCCTTTTAATACAACTGTATATTCATCAAATTCGGGAGTTTGCCCCGGCTCTATCCATCCACCGGGACTCTGCATTTTTGCTATACTTACATTTTGCGATTTTGAATTCACCCTTCCGAAAAATTCTTCTATAATTTTTGGTTTATTTCCGGCTGCTTTAACTATTGAAGGCTTCTTTATAATAACAGGCATAAAATCTTTCCTCTAATTTAGGTTATCAATTATAATTGCAGTGCTAATCATATTTATCTTTGTAATGTCCGAATCCCGTATAATTTAGTTTCAAATCTTTTAGCAGTTCTTTAACGTGTTGTACATCTTCTTCTTTTACACATAATACAACCGGATCAAACCTATCTATATACATCATTTCCTCACCCTGCATTAAGTATTCTATTCCATCCATATCAAGCTTTTGTTTAATATTAATTACATCCGGCATGTTACGGGTTGAAAGTACAGGCACTAATTTGGAGTTATCTAATTGATCATTGGGCGGTTCTTTTTGCTCAACCGGTAATTGCTCAACAAGATCTACATCGCAGTCCGGGCAGTGTGTAAATCCCGGCCTATATTCCTCGCCGCATTGTGGACAAAACATTTTATCACCATTATTTTGTTACATAATCGGATTAATGAAAAATAATTCATTAGTTATGTCCGATAAAATATCTTTTTAATAATAAAAAAGCCATTATTTTATTTTAGAATTATTTATTTAACTTATACGAAATTATAATTGTAAATAAAATAATGATTCTACAGTTCTCAATATATATTATATATTAAATTTCGGAGCCGTGTAAGCCTAAAAGACAAAATTATTTTGTTTTCTTAGATTCGGTTAATTACTTATTTAAAGTTTGCAAATTTATTTAATTGGAATTATTATCTTTAAGAAGTTATTTCTAAAGACTTTTAATATATTTTAATTTATAGATAACGGCAGGTAAAGCCAAGTTTAATAATAGTTAAACATAACGGATATTAAATGAATTATGAAGATTTAAAAATACCTAATTGTAAAAATTTCAGCGGATATAAGCCTTGTATTTCTTATAAAAATTGTCTTGAGAACGGCTGCCAGCAGGAAAATGATCAGACTAAAATGGGAATTAAGATTCTGATTATATCACTTGATGCATTAGGAAATGTACTTGCTAATACTCCCATACTTCCATCAATAAAAAGGAAATTTCCCGTTAGTACTATTTATTGGATAACACTGCCGAATGCGGAGAAAATTCTTTTTAATAATCCTTACATAGATAAAATTTATACCTGGACGGATGAAAGCCGGATGATTCTCAGAAATATCGAATTTGATTATGTAATGAACGGAGATAAGTCAGATTATGCATGTGCGTTTGCAAATGAGATTAAAGCAAAAGAAAAGCTCGGATTCGGATTAAATGAAAACGGGAAAATTATTCCTCTAAACGAAAGTGCCATGTACAGTTATTTAATGGGAAATAATGATCAGTTGAAATTCCGGGAAAATAAACGACGCGGAGTTGATATTATCCATGAAGTGTTTGGTCTGAAATATAAAAAGCAAGAATATGTTTTTAATTTAACAGATGATGAAAAAGCATTTGTAAATAATTATAAAATAGAAATAGGTTACAATGCAGAAAAGACTTATGTAGGTTTTAATACCGGCTGTTCAAATCTTTTCCCTAATAAAAAAATGACTATCGAACAGCATGTGAGTTTAATTTCCGAATTAGCACAAGATGAGAACATACAAATTGTTCTTTTAGGCGGACGTGAAGATACAGAACGTAATAATATGATCATGGAATCACTTGACAAAAGCTTTAGAAATAAAGTATTAAATACTCCAACCGACTTGGGATTACGCAAAGGAGCATGCTTTATTGACATTTGTGATGTTGTCATTACAGGCGATTCATTCGGGATGCACATGGCAATAGGATTAAAAAAATATGTAATTGCATGGTTCGGATTATCATGCGCTGCTGAAATTGAGCTCTACGGCCGAGGCGAAAAATTAATTCCTCATGATCTTGAGTGTTCACCCTGCTGGAAAAAAGCTTGTCCTTATAATCTTGAATGCATTCAAATGATTGATTTAAAAAAAATAATAACCCTGACTAAAGAATTTGTAAATAAGAAAGCTAGCCGGATGTAATTAAGTTCCCAAAGCCTGCAACATCAATTATTAATATATCGGCTTCATACCAATTCAATATTTTAAGTAAATCGAACTAAAATTAAATCACAAAAAAAAATCGGCAATTGTTGTGTCTTCAGTTTCATTGAGCATGCGAACAATGAAATATTTATAACTTTTTTTCTTAGCTAGATTAATCGTTTTTAAAGTTTCGGTAAAAGTTACAATTTGATTTAATTTAATTAAGATGGAATTGCGTATACCTTTTACAATTCCTTCCTTTTAAATTTCCGGAAATAGTAATTCAGTTTTGTCATTATACTTTTTATATAAAAGATGTTGATCCAATTTTTCTCTTGGAAAAAGATTTTACAGCAAACACCATATCTAAATTTAGTACCGCTGAGATTTTCAATTGCTAAAGGAATATTGTTTTTAGCAATCGCAGATATGATTTATAATATTAATTATTTGCATTTGATCTTTGCGTGTTTTATTTTTTCACAAAGCGATGGAGTTCGCTTAACATTCCTGCTTTAAGGAATTGATGACTCCTGCTAAGTTAATTGTACAATAAATAAAGCAGGAGTATTTCCTGCCTTCTATAAAAAATATTATGAAAATTTTAATAGTCTCGGATATTCATGCAAACTTACCTGCTTTGCAAGCTGTACTGAACAATGACGGTAATTACGACAAACTAATATTTCTCGGTGACGTTGTAGACTACGGTCCAAACCCAAAAGAATGTATTAAATTAATTAAAGAAAATGCGGATTATTTTGTAAGGGGCAACCATGACAATGCACTCGGAAATAATACTGACTGCAACTGTATGGGAACATTCCGAGAATATTCAATTACTACACGAGAGTGGCATAAAACCTTACTTAGTACAGAAGATAAAAGATTCTTAAAAGACATGCCAATTTTGAATAAAGCTCAAATTGAAGAAGATTCTTTCTTTTTAGCGCATGCATCGCCTCAAGGAGATATTTCCAAATATATAAATGCAGAAGACATTGACAGAGAAATTAAAGATATAATTGTTGAATATATTCTTTTAGGTCATACACATGTTCAATATAAAAAGCAGGTTGGAGATACTCTTGTAGTAAATCCAGGCAGCGTAGGACTTGCACGCGACGGCGGACAAGCATGCTACGCAGTTTACGAAGATGGTGAAATTTTGTTAAAGCGAATTGATTATGATGTTGAAAAAACTATTGCGGGTTTAATGAAAGCGCCTTTAGAGCAAAATGTAATAAAAGGTCTAATAAAAGTCTTACTGCATAAAGTTGAGAATGATTAACAGTTAATAAGAAATAACTGTGTGAAGATATAGCTGCATAAGTTTATGTTTTATGCTGCTTTTTTTCTTAATATGAAAAATAATGAGAATTAAAAAATGGATATCAAATTATTACCGGAAAATCATAGAAGAAGTTTATCCGTTACCGCTAAAATGATTGAAGAGGGATTGGACGATGTAGAATCAAAATTAAGAGGCAGCTTTAATCATAAAATAACTCAAAAACTTGAAGAATCTTATGATGCTGAAACAAAAGAGACTATATTTTCTATTATAAATGAAATAAAAGATGTTAACAAGGAAATGTTTTATAGACTTTCGCTAAATCCTCAAAAATCATCCGAAAGCCGTGTAGTTCAGTCTCAAGTTGTTTACCTTTGGAGTATACTGATTGACAGCACTTCTAAAAAATTATCCAGATACGGTGATCTTACACCCGATGAAAGTGAATTAGTAGATAATTATATTTTAAAGATTCTGACTTTATTAGATAAGCTAAAAGAGTTTTAAATTATCTTTCTTAAAAAAGTTTCGTTTAATTAACAATAATAAAAACCGTTTTTTTATCTTTTAGATAAGAAATTAAAATTTATCTAAAATTAGATTTCAGTAGTGCTGTCATAAAATTAAGTATCGATGCGGGAAAGTTTTTTATCTTACTCATTTCTCTATATTTAATTACAAATCCCTTCCAGTTTGTTTTTTGAATACTAACGAATTCAGGTAATTTCAAATCAAAAAGGTTTTCGTTAAACGGATATGCGGTTATGTAAAAATACGGTTCGGGAGTTTCTATATCACCCATAGAAAATCCGAAATTCATTTGCTCCCGTGAATAATCCCAATTTTGCGGGTCCTGTCCGTCAATTAATTTTCCCGAAAAAACAAGTACTGCCATATCAAAATGATGCGGCCAGAAATTAATACTGCTTGTTTCAAATAGTGTCTGTCCTTTGAATTTCTGCAATACAAAAAAAACCTGCCGGGAAAGGCACAATAAATTATCAGCTTCGGCTATATCATAAACCAGATTTATTTTATCGATAATGTCTTTTTGAATGTCAGGCAAAATTAAATTGTTCTTTCCCAACATTTCTATAAATATTTGTACAAATTCATTTACGTTTTTCTGCATCAAGCTTATTTCTTCAGTCTTTTCTTTACAGAACAATTTTAATTTATGTTCAACAAGATCTAAATTGAATTCGAATGCCTCAAAACCCCTATTAGTTTTAATAGGAATAGGTCCGGTAGTAAAACCTTTTGCATAAGTTTGCAGACTAAATTCCTCCCAATTTTTTTGATGGGGGACATGCCTGCCTTTTATCCCGCTTAGCAGCTGAGCATAGAGTTGAATTGTATCTCTTGTTTCACTAAACTTTTCATAATTGATTAGAGGCAGCTTTAATTCATTCATACTTATATTTTTATTTTTTCTTTTTATAAACTGTAATGCAGATAATTAATATTTATAAGAAAATTAATTACTGAAACAGTTTAATTATTTCGTAGTTCAAATTTTTAACTATCTGCAAATTTTTCATCATTATTTAATTCATTAGACTAATAAAACTAAATTTCTACAAATAAATTCAAAGCAGGGTTCGTTTTTAAAAAAAATCTTTAAAAATTTAAGTCAGAACAATCAAAATATAAGACATCTCCATAACAGAAAGAAAATCTTTTAAGGAAATTTTAAGAATTCACTTAGAATGATTTAAGATATGAGTTCATATGTTTGGATCAAAAAAATAAAGGAGAAAAATATGTTTGATCCGACACATTTACACCCCATGATAGTACACTTCCCTATTGCTCTTCTAATCGTAGGATTTTTAGCTGATGCGATAGGTTTATTTTTGAAAAAGGATTTCTTTAGCAAAGCAGGATTTTATTTATTAATTTTGGGAACCTTAGGTGTTGTCGCTGCTTATATTTCAGGAAATCTGGCCGGTGGCGGTATTACCGAGGCAGGGAGTCTTAAACAAGCACTGGAGACACATGAGTCTGCGGCTGAACTTTCTTTATGGTTAATGGTAATCGCAGCACTTGTAAGGATTACATTAATTCTTACAAAAAAATATGTGGGAACATTTCGCTGGGTAGCATTATTTATATTTCTAATAGGAATGTTGTCGATTGCAAGAACCGGATATTACGGCGGCGAGCTTGTTTTTAAACATGCTGCAGGTGTTCAATTTAATTTTGGTTCGTTTGATTCAGGCTTTAATAGTAATCAAGAGAATGAGAATCATAATGATTAAAACTAAAAGGGATTATAAATGCGAATTCTTATTGTTGAAGATGAGCCCGGTATTGCTAACTTTTTAAGGGACGGTCTTGTTGAAGAATCATTTGCAGTAGATACTGCCTGCAATGGCAATAAAGGCTTGGAAATGGCGGAGATAAATGATTACGATCTTATTCTTCTCGACTGGATGATTCCCGGTATAAGCGGGATTGAAGTATGCAGGCAGATAAGAAAATCTAATACAAGAACTCCCATAATATTTTTAACTGCTAAAGATACTGTTTCCGATATAGTTTTTGGTTTGGAAGCCGGCGCTAATGATTATATAAAAAAGCCATTTAAATTTGAAGAATTGCTTGCCAGAGTACGCGTTCAGTTAAGAACAAAAGACGGCGAACAAACTGTTCTGCGGCTGAACGATATTCAAATGAATCTTGAAACTCACCAGGTATTCAGAGGCCAGAAAGAAATAATTCTTACTCAAAAAGAGTTTGCCCTGCTGGAATATCTTCTTAGGAACAAAAATAAAGTATGCACCCGTACAAGAATAATCGAACATGTATGGGATATTCATTTTGATGCGGATACTTCCGTTATTGATGTATATATAAATTTTTTAAGGAAGAAGCTTGATATCGGCAGCGGGACTAATTTCATACATACTGTACGCGGAGTCGGATATATTGCAAAAGAGGAATAATGAAGTTAAGCCTTAGAAATCGTATAACATTTTTCTATCTAGCCGCAACAAGTTTATTAATCGGAATTTTATTTATAACTATTTATTTGGTTGTTCATCAAACTGTTTACAACCATCTTGACAGTGATCTTGATACAGAAGCTTCCGAAATAGAAAAGAATCTTGTCATACTCAATAATCAGTTTATATTTACAAACAAATTCGAGTGGAATGAAAATGAACATGGCCAGATTGAAGTGAATCCCGTATTCGTTCAGGTGGTTGATACCGCAGGAAAAGTTATTAAAAAGACTGGAAATTTATTAAGCGGAAATCTAAAGTTTGACCATACATTAAAAACAAAGAGATATTTTAATACTAAACTTTCCGGCCAACCGACAAGACAGGTTCAACTGCCTATTATAAATCCGGTCGGGAAAACATTAGGCTTTATTATAATTGCAATGCCTCTAGAAGAATCGGCAATTGTTCTTGATAATTTATTTGTTGTTCTGGTCAGTTCATTCTGGATGGTATTGTTCGCATTATTTTATATTACAAGATTTATTGCAGGAGCAAGTATTTCTCCCATAAATAAAGTTATATCTACCGCAGAAAGGATTACTAAGGAAAATTTAGATGAGAGAATAGACCTGCCGGTTCATAGAGATGAAATTTATACTTTAACGTCAACTATCAATAAACTGTTGAACAGGCTTGAAGATGCCGTACTAAGAGAAAAGCAATTTACAGCCGATGCCTCGCATGAACTGCGAACCCCCCTTTCGGTTATTAAAGGTACACTGGAAGTACTTATAAGAAAACCCAGAGATATTGAACAATATGAAAGCAAGATTCGATACTGCATAGATGAAGCAGAAAGGATGTCCGGCTTGATTGATCAACTGCTTATGCTGGCGCGTTATGAAAGCGGTAAATTGACTCCTATGATTGATAAAATCAATATATATGAAAGTATTAATTCAGCAATTACAAGGCTGCAGAGTTTTATAGATCAAAAGAAAATTGTGATAAACTTAAATCAGTGTGAAAATGTAACTGTTAATGCCGATAAATCAATGCTCGAAACAATACTGGAAAATATTTTATCCAATGCCGTTAAATACTCCGATGAAGGAAAACAAATAGAAATTTCCGTAGATACAGTAAATGGAGATGTTGTGTGCTCTATTAAAGATTACGGAATCGGGATGACAGAAGAACAAGCTTCAAAAATATTCGATCGTTTTTACCGTGCGGATGAATCGCGAACTCCTTTAGCCGGCGGCAATGGAATCGGGATGGCAATTGTTAAAAAACTTGCGGATCTTCAAAATCTTGGTTTGAAGATAGAAAGTAAAATAAATAACGGCACATCTGTATTTATTATATTTCCGG
>CAZHBJ010000105.1:0-11725 GCA_964530445.1 uncultured Ignavibacteriaceae bacterium | reverse complement strand
ACAATAAGTACTGCAGTATGCGCTACTACCGATCCGAATGCAATTATTCCTATTACAAGATCCGCGTGTTTTCCTAAGTTTGCATATTGCATTGCTAAAGTAAGCGGCTCGGATTGACTTGTAGCTAATTTAGTTATAAGAACCTTGTATGGTATAATCCCTGTGAACGCAGCAGCAACAAGAATATAAATTATTGTACAAATAATTAATGAGCCGATAATACCTATCGGCATATCCCGTTTTGGATTTCTGACCTCCTCAGCAACAGTTGAAACAGCATCAAAGCCGATATACGCGAAAAATACTATTGCCGCACCTGCTTGAATTCCCTTCCAGCCATTTGGTGCAAATGGAACCCAATTCTTCGGATCTACATGGAAAAATCCAACCACAACAAATAATCCGAGTACAAGTAATTTTATTATAACCATAACTGTAGTTGTCCTTGCACTTTCTTTTATGCCGATAACCAGCACTACAGTTATTAGAGCAACAATTGAAAATGCCGGTAAATTGAATACAATAGGAACTCCAAATAAATGAGGTGCGTGTTCAAGAAGCCCTGGAATTTTTGCCGCTGTTCGATAATCAATTGACATCCAATCCGGAATTATTATACCAAAACCTGATACAAAAGTTTTAAAATAATTCGCCCAGCTTATTGCCACTGCAACATTACCAACAGCATATTCAATAATTAAATCCCATCCAATAATCCATGCGACAAGTTCACCTAAAGTTCCGTAAGAATAAGTATAGGCACTTCCGGAAATAGGAACCATTGATGCAAATTCGGCGTAACACAATGCAGCAAATCCGCACGCAACACCAGTAAGGACAAATGACAGCATCAGTGCAGGCCCGGCTCCAGGTCTTAATGCGTCGCCGGCTGCAGCCGTTCCAATAGTGGCAAATATACCCGCTCCTATTATAGCCCCAATTCCAAGCATTACCACATCAAATGCACCAAGTGCACGTTTCAACTGATGCTCGGGTTCTTCGCCTTCGCTTACTAATGCATCAAGACTTTTCGTTCTGAATAATTGTTTAAGCAATTAATTTCTTCCTCGTTTTTTGAATGAAATTATGAAATGATTTGTAAGATTTTTTGTCGTTATTGAAGGTCTATCTTTCGGGCATCTTCCACCTTTCAAGATAATTTTTGATTAAGAAAATTGTAATTATCGAAATGATTTATTTTTAATATAAGTATTTTATTATTCAAAGAGAAGGAACATGAATCCCTGTTTTAAATAATTTCTCCCAAAATGATTTATTTCACTTTGATTTAATCGATTTTTACTTTTAAAATCACTGTTAAGAAGAATTTTATGTCTCATCTTTAATTCTCCCGTTCTTTATAAAAACAATTATTTTAACGAAGGTAATGCGGTGTGAAGAATAAACTATTCACAAATAAATTAGAACAATTAAATTCAACTTTAAACTAAAATAAATTTTACGAAGCCTTATATTGAAGATTATCTCAAGTTATTAACAAATAAAAATTACTTAACCAAATGTAAAATAATAATTAAAGAACTTGATGCAATTATAGTCCACAATATTATTCCCTGAACTAAAGGCTTTACTCCTACGGTTTTAATAACGTCTTTAGACAATCCGGCCCCGATTAAAAACAATGTAATAGTTAAACCTGTCTCGGCAGCTTTTACAATATGTTCAGATACCATAGCAACCGGTGAAATGTATGTCCTAAGAATAGAAGCAAGGATGAAAAACAAAATAAAATAAGGAATAGAAACTTTTTTGGATTTCCCTTTGAAAAAGAAAGCAGTAAGAATAGCAACGGGAACAATCCACAAGGCCCTTGCAAGCTTTACTGTAGTTGCAATTTGTAATGCACTGTTTCCGTATTTTGCTGCGGCACCAACCACGGAACTGGTATCGTGAATTGCTATACCTGCCCAAAATCCAAATTGAGTTTGTGTTAAATGAAGGATATGACCGATAACCGGGAACAAAAATAATGCAACCGAATTTAATATAAATACCGTCCCTAATGCCACGGACATTTCCTGGCTGCTTGCATTCAATATCGGACCAACAGCAGCTATCGCACTTCCGCCGCATATAGCCGTACCGGAGGCAATTAAGTGCGAGGTCTTTTTATGAATGCTTAACCATCTTCCGACAAAAAAACCTAAGGTAAGAGTACCGAAAATCGAAATGATTGTGAAAAACACCCCTTCTTTTCCAACTTGAATTATCTTTCCGAGATTCATACCGAAGCCGAGTCCGACTACCGAAACCTGTAATAAAATTTTTGTTGCTTTATGATTAAAATGAATAAACGGATGCCCGATGGTAAGTGCTATTACAATTCCTATTGCCAAAGCAACCGGCGGAGATGCAAACGGTGTTAAACAAAATATCATTGCCAGCACAAAAACAATTTTCTGAAGGGTAATATTATTACTTTGCATTACCAATTTATATTTCCAAATTTTATCTGCATCCTTTTTTAAATTTCTATCCATCTGACGATCCGCTTTTGTTGTTTTAAGTTCTAACTATAAAAAGAAGCCCAAAACTATTTTCCCTAATCTTGTAATTCAAATTCAATTTAGTTATTCCTTATAACCGGGGGTTATAACAAAAAATAAGTTTGAGAAATTAATTTTTTTTTTTATAACTTAATTGAGAGAAGAAGAAGTTTTTTTTAATCAGGCAATTTGAGTATGACAATAAAAGAATCGTATAACATCTGGGCTGAAAGTTATGATTCCGTGGAGAATAAAACACGCGACCTGGAAAAAATTGCAATAAGACAGACATTATTAAGCCGGAAATTTGATTTTGTAATTGAACTTGGGTGCGGAACCGGGAAAAACACGCAATGGCTTGCTGAAAAAGCAAAACACTTGACTGCAGTAGATTTCTCCAAAGAAATGATTTCAAAAGCAAAAAAGAAAATATTATCAGACAAAGTAAATTATGTGCAAATGGATATTACCAAACCATGGGTTATAAAAGATGAACATGCAAATTTAATTTCATGCAGTTTGGTACTCGAACATATTTACGACTTGAATTTTATTTTTAGTGAGGCTCAAAAAAAATTAAACGCTAAAGGACTTTTTTATATCTGTGAATTACACCCCTTTAAACAATACACGGGAAGTAAGGCCAGATATGATACTGAAAAAGGCACAATAGAGCTTGAAGTTTATATTCACAATGTCTCAGAATATATAAAATCAGCAGCGGATAATGGTTTTAAACTTGCAGAGTTAAAAGAGTGGTTTGACGTTAATGATAAAATCGAACCGCCTAGATTAATTTCCTTTGTCTTTGAAAAAATCTAAGTAACGGCTTCACGTTTCGCCAGCTTAATAAATTCTGCGGTAATACCGGCCGGAGTATTTCCATGAAGGGTAATAAAATTAAATGTACGGGGCGCTTTAAAATTTTTAATTTTAATTATCTTTAATTCATCCGCATCCAGTTCTCGCTTTAAAGCTCTAATGGAAATAAATCCCAAACAGTTATCCGAAGCAATATAGTACTTAATTGCTTCCGTACTGCCCAAATACAATAATATATTTAGTGAGGAAAGCTTAATCTTCCTATTTTTTAATGCGTATTCCAAAACTTCAAGTGTTCCCGACCCCCTTTCCCGAAGAACGAGAGGTAAATTAATTAATTCTTTAAGCGATATCTCATCCTTTGATAAATCTTTATTATTTGAATTAGTAACGGCAACAAGCTCATCGTTAATAAATTTAATATACTTTATATCACGGTTCTTAACTTTGCCTTCAACAATTCCCAAATCAATTTCGCCATTAAGCAAATAATCGGCAATTTGATTTGAGTTACCGCTGTGAAGAACCAGTTGATAATGTGGAAACTTTTTATGAAATTTTGATAGTATCGGCGGAATTACATATTGTGCAATGGTTGTACTAGCACCTATTCTTAATGAACCAGTTTGCGTATCTTTATAAACGTTAAGATCGTTTTCTAATTCTTTTTGCAGTTTAATTAATTTGTTTGAATAATCATAAAGGACTTTTCCGGCCGGGGTTAAGTAAATTCTTGATCCGTGGCGGTTAAATAATCTCAAGCCGTATTCGGTTTCAATTGCTTGAATATGTTTTGTTATAGCAGGCTGAGAAATAAACAACTCTCTTGCTGCTTTTGTAAAGCTTAAATTTTTTGCAACTGTACGAAAAACTTTTAATCTATAATTTTCCAAATTAGTTAGCTTTGATTAATTCGAGTTATTAAATAAGATGAAAAAATACTTTTAAAAAAGACAATACCCTGTATTCCGTATAACAAATTTTATCCCAATATAATAATGCCCGTGATAAAATATTATTAACAAGAAATAAACATTGTTATTATCTTATAAAAAGGAATAAAATTTAATCTTTTGAAAGCCATAATTGTTTAGAAATAATTTTGCACCTCGGATATTTTTTTTATTCATAATTTTGTCTGCAATTGCATATTGTCAGATTTTGCCGCTGCATAATTTCACAATGAAAGATGGCCTCATCTCGGATAATATCCATTCAATTTGCCAGGATTCTCTAGGCTATATCTGGATTGGAACCGGCGAAGGCATTAGCGAATTCGACAGTAAAGGATTTCATAATTATACAACTTCAGACGGTTTATCTTCCAACAGTATTACCTGTATTCTTGCCGATAAAAAAAATCCGGGCACTGTTTGGATAGGAACTATTGATAGCGGGGTTGATAAATTTTGCAGCGGTCGTTTCACAATATACGGTTCAAATCTTCTTAAAAATATGAGATCGATTAATACTCTTTTTCAAGATGATAAAAATATGTTGTGGTGCGGTACCGACGAAGGCATTTTTATAATCAAAAACGATTCAATCAAAACCCTTAAATCATCAATTAAATTAGGATCGGTCAATACAATAACAGAAGACAACTCAGGAAATTTTATGTTTGGCTGCAATAACGGCCTGTATAAATATAATCTTGCTGAACGGAAATATATAAAGGTTAATCTGCCGTTAACTAAAAATGACGGAATATCTTATCTGTA
The DNA here is from genome assembly GCA_964530445.1 of uncultured Ignavibacteriaceae bacterium. Lineage (GTDB taxonomy): Bacteria > Bacteroidota > Ignavibacteria > Ignavibacteriales > Ignavibacteriaceae > FEN-1297. Next base: position 6,675 of record CAZHBJ010000105.1, on the reverse strand, counting down.
TAAATCTCCCAATGGCGATATCTGGATTGCTACATTTAATGGAAATATATTTAAAATTAATTCTTACTCATCACCGCTTTTTAAATTAAATTGCTTTCCTCACTGTATTGTTCAAGATAATTTCCACAATATTTGGATAGGCACAAATAACGGAGTATTTAAAATATTTCAAAATCATATACAGAGTAAATTTACCATAAAGAACGGACTGCTTGAAAAGGATATTACTTCTATTTTGACGGATAAGGAAAACATTCTTTGGCTTTCTTCAAATGACAACGGATTATCCAAGCTTGTTTATCAGAACTTAATAAAATTTCAGATCCCCCAAAAATATTCTGCCGGTTACTGGTCATCAACTACGGCGGACTCCGAAAATCACTTTTGGATATCTTTGAATAACGGTCTTTATGAAGTATGGCAGGGCGTTCATAAACAATGGCACAAGTACTTTCATCCTTTTGGAATAGTACCTAACGACATCAATGTGCCGACTATTTTATGCAATAAAAATAACATACTATTTGCGGCTTTTCATTCCGGCATTTTAAAAATTTATAAAATTAAACATCAAACGCCATATTCTTCAGCTCCCTCCCAATTATTACAGTTAAAGCAAATGAATTTAAGACATCAATTTAAATTTTATGGAATATATACAATTTTCTGCGACAGCCATAACCTAATTTGGTGCAGCGCAATTGATTTGGGAGTTTTAGTAATTAATCCTTTTATCAAAAAAGAATTCTTAAAAATTTACACACAAAAAGATGGGCTTCCCGATAATTCTGTTAGAGCAATTTTTGAAGATAACAAAGGAAATATGTGGTTCGGCGGATATGACCACGGACTTTCTGAATTTTCAAGCGACAAAGTGCTGCATGATTTAAATATAAATACGGGCGGGAAAAATATTTTTAAAAAACATTTTCTAACTAAAAACGGTCTTCCGAACAATGACATTAGAGCAATCGATGAAAATAAAAATAATGATTTAATAATCGGAACCCGTTACGGAGGACTGGCAGTTTTCAAAAATAATAAATTCAGAATAATTACCAGCAGCCAGGGGCTGCTAAGCAATGCAATATGGAGTATGACTATAACCCCGGACCAACAAACCTGGCTTGGAACTCAATCGGGTATTCAAAATTTAAATGCAAAAAATTTTAGGCCCGAATATTCGCTAAACGAAGAAATACCCAATGTACCGTATTATTCAATTTGTTCTTCTAAAAACGGGTACTTATGTTTTGTTAATCATACCGAAATATATATTTACATGCCCTTGAATAAGAAATTAAAAATCACTCCTCCTCCAATATATATCACAAGCATACTTATAAACGGAAAGAGTCAGAAAAATTTTAACGATCTTAATCTGGCAAGCAACCAGAATACTATAACCTTTAATTTTATCGGTATAATAAACAGAGAAGAAAAAAATTCAACTTATAAATACAGACTTTTAAATACAGATAAAAATTGGAATTTATTAACACAAAGAAATTCTATTACCTATGCATCATTAAGTCCTGGCAGTTATACATTTCAAGTTGTTGCAATCAACAGCAGCAATATTGAAAGTCTTCGCCCTGCTGTAGTAACATTTAAAATTAATGCCCCGTTCTATCTACAAGGATGGTTTATAGCTTTAATTGTTATACTTATTATTTTATCAATTATGTCAATTATTAAAATAAGGATAAATAGATTACTGGAAATAGAAAAAGTCAGAACAAGAATTGCCGCTGATCTTCATGATGAGATAGGATCAGGGCTGACTAAAATTGCTATATTATCCGAGTACACATTACAAGACAAAAAAACCGAAACAAAAAAGTTAGATGACAAACAAAATATTAACACAGAAGAAAACTCGGTTGAACGTGTCGGTAAAATTGCCAGAAACCTTGTCGATTCCATGATGGATGTTATTTGGGCAATCGATCCGAAATATGATTCGCTGCATGATTTTATTTTTAGTTTTAAAAATTTCGCTTATGAAGTATGTGAAGCTAAAGATATTAAGCTTATTATCGACTCAAAAGAAACAGATAATATTAAGGTAAATTCTCAAGTTAAAAGATGTCTGCAGCTTATTTCAAAAGAAGCTTTGAATAATGCACTTAAATATTCAGATTGTTCTATTATTTTCTACTCATTATATGTTAAAAACAAAGATATTCTGCTTAATATAGAAGATAACGGGATTGGATTTGATGCAAGCAATATAAAATTTGGCCGAGGAATATTCAACATGGAAAAGCTGGCAAAAGATTTATCGGGTAGTTTTAGCTATAAAACGGAAGCTGGAAAGGGAACAAAATTATCAATAACAATTCCCCTAAAAAATTAAAACTGCTCAAATGATTAGTTGAAAATATAAACTATATGAATTAAGATAAAACATTAAGCTTAATTAAATTTATAATTAATGATAAATAATAATATTATACGAGTCTCCATTCTTGATGACGACGAAGAATTTTTAGATGTTCTTTCCAAAGTATTAAATAAGTCGGATGGTTTTAAATGTGTAGGTGCATATCAAAACTGCCGAGAAGCTTTGGATAATATTGAACAAGACCTTCCCGACATTCTATTATTGGATATAGAAATGCCCGGGAAATCCGGGATTGAAAGCTTAAGAGAAATAAAATCAGTATTCCCTACTGTAGAAGTAATGATGTTAACCGTATACAGCGATAGTGAAAAGATATTTCAATCATTACGCAACGGAGCCGTAGGATATCTTTTAAAGAAAAGCCCGAAGGAAAAACTGCTTGAAGCAATTCGGGAGGCGTACGACGGTGGTGCTCCTTTTTCAGGTGAAGTTGCCAGAAAGGTACTTCAATATTTTCAAACTCCTCTAAACCAAAATTATTCATCTTTACTATCCGATAGAGAAAAAGAAGTGCTGGATGCTTTAATTGAAGGTCACAGCACAAAAGCAATCGCAGAAAAGCTTTTCGTTTCGTTTCATACAATTCGTTTTCATCTTCATAATATCTATACAAAACTGCATGTTAACTCCCGCTCCGAAGCCGTAGCCAAAGCAATTAAAAATAAAATTATTTAGTCTCCTGCTTTTTAAAACTAATCAAATGATTAGTTGTTAATACAATCTTCACCGATTATTTTATTTACAGCGGACTAAAATCTTTTCTAAAGCCTGTGAAGTCCAATATATTTATTCCGGTATTTCATTTATGGCGCTTAAATTATTAATAAATATAAACGGAGAGGAATATGAAAAAAAATTTTTACTTTAATATAGTCACATGTGTTTTTTTATTATCGTCAACTATATTCTGCCAAATTCCAAATGCCGGGTTTGAAAACTGGACAAGCGGTAATCCTGACAATTGGGAAGCCAGCAACAACGGACAGTTTGTAACTATTACACAGTCCACTGATGCACATTCAGGCTCATATTCGGTGAAAGGTGCTGTAATTTCAGTAAGCGGATTTTCTATTCCGCCTGCTTTAATTACCAAATTCGCTTACACAGGCAGACCGTCAAGTTTAACAGGTTATTATAAGCTTACTTCTGTGAATGCAGATTCTCTTGTTATTACGGTAGCCTTATATAAAAATAATAACGGAATTGGCGGAGGGATATTTCACACCCATTTAAATGCAAGTTCATTTGTTCAATTTAATGCTCCAATAATTTATGATTTAAGCGATAGCCCTGACTCGGCAGCTATTAGCATTGCAATAATGCCGGCAGCGAATTCACACAGCGGTTCGTCTTTTAATATTGACGATCTTTCATTCGGAAGTGCAACCGCGGTAAATGATAAAAATATTAATTCTCATTTATCCTTTGAACTCAAGCAGAATTTTCCGAATCCATTCAACCCGAGCACAAGTATTCAATACTCAATAGGCAGTAGGCAATTTGTTGTTTTAAAGGTTTATAATATTCTTGGAAAAGATGTAGCGACATTAGTGAACGAAAATCAACCGGCGGGCAATTACGGAATTAAGTTTAATGCCAATAATCTACCCAGTGGAATTTATTATTATGTAATTCAGGCAGGAAACTTTCATAGGGCAAATAAAATGATTTTGCTTAAGTAACTAACTTAAGCTTTAAGAAGATTGTGCCTAAAATAAGGAAATTAATAAAATGTAAAAAGAAACATGAAAACTCTATTTAATAATTTACAGATTGTTTTTATCATATTTATTTTCGCAGAAAATATCTTTTCACAACCAACAGCATGTGATAATTGTCCCAAGCCGATAGTTGACCTATACGGCGTTAGGATGGATGTTACAATGCCGACTAAGGGAGATTCTTCCGGTGGGGCAATTGATCCGCTGCAGCCGGCATTTTTGAACTGGATTGCACTGGGCAATGCAATGGTGGCAATGGTGCAGATTAAAGATAACGATCCGGAAAAAGATTGTATCGATTGGCTGGACGGAACTATGGCTCAGGAGTTTTTAGCCAATCCGGATACAGTTTTAAAAGCGCATCTGGAAAATTTTTCCACCGGCAACCTCCCGGCAAACGGTCCTGTGCCCGGAATTGATTATCTAATCTGGGCCTCACTCGACAGCTCCGGAGGACAGTTTCATTTTCACGTTTACCTTGAAGATGCTCATACCAGAACAAGACTTGCTCAGGGCGAATCGGATTTTACCGATCCGAATAAATCGACGGATGCTGCCGGCAATGCAACTTCGCAAATTGAACCCATATTTGATAAGATTAGGGCTTATCAGAAAAATGTGCGGAGTCTGGGAGGGAACGACATTGCAATAAACGCAAAAGTTAAAATAATTCCTTCAAAAACTGATTTGAAGGGCGGCGAGACAATACCGGTTGTTTTTCAGGTAAATGACTGCGACGGTACGCCGCTAAGCAACCGCTGGGTAAAAATAAGCGCTACTTACGGACACTTTGATAAAGACAGCGTAGAAACAGACGCAAGCGGCATATCCACTGCAAATTTCACTGCGGATAATGTAAAGGAAGTCGGCAACATTCTCGGAATTTACTTCCCGTATTTTACTCCTTCGAATAGAAGAAAAGGGGCCTGGGGCGATACTACCGTAAATATTAATTATGTTCCTAAAAATAGTTGGGTCGTTAACATTAAGGAAAATCATTATGGCACCGATGTTTATCATTATCAGGATAACTCTACATACGAATACTCAAATTCATACAGTTCGTCAAATGCAGAGGTAACACAGTATGTTGTAGGAGAGTTCAGCGACAGCAGCATCAATATCGATTATATTGTGGGCGGCAAGGGTAATAATTCAGGATGGGGCTTTGATAACGGTTATACTAATTCTCCTACACTATACAGTAGCGGCTATATTACTGAAGTCGAGGAAACCGACCCTACAGAGGATTTTTTAGACATCTATCTTGATGATTATTTGCAGTACGGCAAATATAACGGAATCGGTTTCACCTCCTCATTCCTTTTGTTTCAAACAGAGAACTGGTATCAATTTATGGCCGGTTCTGCGGTGGTTCCGAGTCCCTATGAACACGATACTACATACATTAATGACCAAGATCCGGATAATTATTTATTCTATACCGTCGGACCAAATGATATTGACGGCGGTAATAATGCTACATGGAGTAGGACCGACAGCGGTTTTATTTTCAAAGGTGATTTCTATTTTGACACTACAATAACAGATGCAAATTCAGAAGAAACAAAGCATTCGGAAGAACATGTAATTGCAAAAGTAATTCCTTACTCAAAACTAACATCTGTAAATTCACATTTTGAAAGTTCAATTCCAGGTGAATATAAATTATTTCAAAATTATCCAAATCCGTTTAATCCCACAACAAGAATATCTTATTCTATTCCCAAAAGTTCGTTTGTTTCTTTGAAAATATATAATACTCTTGGCCAAGAAGTTGCCGATCTGGTAAATGAAGAGCAGCAGCCCGGTAATTATTCATTTTCATTCAATGCTTCTGCACTTTCCAGCGGAGTTTACTTTTATAAAATTAATGCCGGCAGTTTTTCTAATACTAAGAAATTTATCTTACTAAAATAGTATCTGCATAAGCCGACAGAAACCATCAATAATATTTTTGAGCGTGATATACTTATTTGTAAAACTAATCAAATGATTAGTTGTGCCGATTAGGTATATACCTTATTTTCCAAGCATTGAGCAGGCACTTCAAGAACACAACAAGTATTGTGTTCCTAATATATTAAAATAACTTTTGTTGCTAAATTTTTATGCGGATAAAAAACCCAATTGATTTATTAATAACGGAGTAAGAGATGAGAAAAATATTTTTATTAATTTCTGCTGCCACTTTCCTAATTACACTTACCGTAAATGCTCAATTCGATGATCTTGTCAATCATGTGAAAGATAAAGCTCAGGAAAAAGTCGAAAAGAAAATTGATAAAGCTATGGAAGGGAAAAAGGATAATTCAAAAAAAGACGACAATAACAAAAAGAATAATTCAAGCAGTAATACAGCAGCAAATAAAAATCAACCGCCAAGCATAAAATCCTATCAAAACTACGATTTCGTACCCGGAGATAAGATTATATTTGAAGATGATTTTACAGAAGATCAGAACGGGGAATTTCCCTCTCATTGGAACCTCGATGCCGGACAAGCTGTTGTAAATGAAGTGGCAGGAAAGGCAGTTTTTAGTCTTA
>CAZHBJ010000104.1:0-12057 GCA_964530445.1 uncultured Ignavibacteriaceae bacterium | reverse complement strand
ATCTGCTATTGTTCTGCTTACTTTTAATATTCTATCATAGGCTCTTGCGGATAATCCCAGCTTTGTCATTGCCATTTTAAGCAATTCCGAACCTGCAGTATCGAGTTTGCAAAACTGTCTTACTTCTTTAGAGCCCATATCACCGTTATTATAAACATATTTAAGATGACTAAATCTATTTAATTGAATTTGCCTGGCGACAATTACTCTTTCCCTAATTCGTGCAGAAGTCTCACTTTTTGTCTCGGCGGAAAGCTCTTTGTATTTAACAGCAGGAACTTCTATATGAATGTCAATTCTATCGAGCAGCGGCCCGGATATTCTAGCCATATACTTTTGAATTTGAGGAGGAGTACAGGTACATTCTTTTGTTGGATCGGTATAATAGCCGCAAGGACACGGGTTCATCGCCGAAGCAAGCATAAAATTAGCCGGAAATTCCAAAGAAAGCTTTGAACGGCTTACAGTAACTTTAGAATCTTCAAGAGGCTGCCGTAAAACTTCAAGAACATTTTTTTTAAATTCGGGTAATTCATCCAGGAAAAGGACACCGTGATGTGAAAAAGAAACTTCACCCGGACGCGGAAACGAACCGCCTCCGACAAGCGCCGCATCCGACACCGTGTGGTGCGGACTCCTGAACGGTCTTTCGGTTATTAATGCCTGATCTTTCGGAATAATACCGGAAACCGAATGAATTTTAGTTGTTTCAAGTGCTTCATCAAAAGTCATTGGCGGTAAAATGGAAGGGATTCTTTTTGCAAGCATTGTTTTGCCGGAACCCGGAGGTCCTATCATTAAAATATTATGCCCTCCAGCTGCGGCTACTTCCAACGCCCTTTTAACATTTTCCTGTCCTTTAACATCGGAAAAATCCAGATGATATAAATTTACCCTGGAAAATAATTTATCTTTATCTGTTTTTGTTTTTTCTTTTTGTATTTCTTCATTAAGAAATTGAACCACTTCCATTAAAGTTTCCATTCCGTAAACATCGATACCGTCAACAATAGAAGCTTCATTAGCAGAATCTTTCGGTAAGATTATTTTTTTAATCCCCTTTTTTCTTGCTTCCGCCGCAATAGGCAATGCACCCTTGATGGGTCTTAGAGTTCCGTCTAAAGAAAGTTCTCCTAAAAAAATTGCGTCCTCTTTCAAATTGCCGTTTATTAATCCGACAGCGGACAGCAAACCGACTGCAATTGGCAAATCAAAAGAACTGCCCTCTTTTTTTATATCTGCCGGTGCGAGATTTATTGTAATTTTTTTAAGCGGGAAATCATAGCCGCTGTTTTTTATTGCGGAGGCTACTCTTTCCCGACTTTCCTTTACCGCATTATCCGGCAAACCGACTATTGTGAAAGATGGAATTTGTTTTTCGACATTGGTTTCCACTTCAACGACATATGCATCAATCCCCAACGTCGCACTGGAAAATATTTTTGAAAGCATTTCCCCTCTTTAATGTAAATATTAAAGAATTATTGAATTTAACTTTCAATTTAAATTATTAGGAATAAAAATGTAAGCCGGGCAGAATAAATTTTTAATTTATTTTGTAAGTATCATTTTTTTCATTTCGGAATAATTCGGTGTTGAAATCTTATAAAGATAAACACCCGACGGAAGATCACTTGCATTGAATGAAAAAGTATGCTCGCCCTGCGATAAATATCCTTTAAATAATCTTGTAATCTCCCTACCTTCAAGATTATATACGGTTACTTCCAACTGGCTGTCCATAACCAAATTAACCATTATACTTGTTTTGGGATTAAAAGGATTCGGGTAATTTTGTTCGACAACAAACGGCTGTATCATTCCCTGCCCAACTTTTACCGATGAAGAATAAGTTATTCCCCCATCGTTATTTACCTGTTTTATTCTATAATAAATTACGTCATTTCCCCTATCAATACCATCTAAGAAGCTGTAAGTTTTAGAATATTGACTATCTGCTTGGGCAGTATATATATCCTGGAACGGTGAATTACCGGTAGACTTTTGCAGTACATAATAATTTGCCTGCTTAAAATCTCCCCCGCTCCATTCGAGCTGATATGCACTGTTCAAAGGAGTTAAATTTAATTCAGGGGCACGTGTAAAAATCGGCGCTTTCGATTTGACATATTGAAGGTTCGATGAAGTGATCAGCATTATATCGCTGCCGGAATTAAGGTTTTCGGGATTATCAAAATTAAATTGCGATATGACGGAAGAACTGTCACTTATAAAATTAGTAAAATTCTCATTGGATGATGATACTTCAATAATATTATTAAAATCAATAAACCTTAATAAATCAATCTCGAAAGAATTGTCTGAATTAGAATTTTGAAAATTGATCTGTATATCGTTTGCAGTTAGATAAGCCGGAATTTCATCCTTTGCAACCAAATTTCCATCACAATATAAAGAGATTTTGTGATTGACAAATGAAAGCTCAACTGCAATATGATACCACGATTTTTTACTAATAAAGTAAGGATCTAGAATACTCATATTACTATCAGCCGATTGCATAACCAGCATCTGATAATGATTTATTGACAAGCCATATTGAAAAATTGAATTATTTTTTGCAGAGATTTGAACGAAATCCAGCTGCGGATTGCTTAACTTAGCCCAAAATTCCGTTAATAAATTTTTAGATTGAATTTTTTGAAATGAAAAATTTAAATAAGAATTATCTTCAAATAGAACGGATTTACCCGCACTTTTTTGCGGCAGATAAAATTTGAGGTTTGCAGTAATAAAATTTTCATCAAGATTATTATTTTCATTTGAATTCAACAACCCGATTACTTTATCCCCATCCTTATAAATTCCGTAAAATTTTATGTTAGAATTAGAAGTCGATCTCGAATTAAAATTCATTAATATTTGGAAATATGTACCGGCAGAGAGTGCGGAATCTTTAAGATTAATAATTGTTTTATAAACCGGGTCCGTTATTCCTTTTAAACTTGAATGAAAAAATTTTAAAGATTTATTTTCAAACAAAGATTTTAATTCGATTGTCTTTAAAGTAATTCTCTCACCGGGTATGATGTAAAATTCCAAACTGTCTGCAGACGGATATAGATTAGAAGTTGTTATAGAAACATCAAAGGAAGAGTTTTCCTGGATATTTTCCGGGTATACAAGTTTATAATTTTCTCCGCCGTCTTTAGCAAAACAAACAGCTAAAGAAAATAAAATAGATAAGATGCCTATTGTTTTAAGCATATGCATTTGAAATTAAACCTAAAAGTCTAAATTCCAATTACTTGTAGCTTCGCAGGAATTCGATTCTATCTTGAAGCTGGTTTACGGGAATTAATAATTTGTCTTTCCCGTAGATGGCGTCTTCCCTGTTTGTAAATGCTAATTCATAATCTTTGCTCATTACTATCGCTTCCTCCGGGCAAACCTCTTCACAAAAACCGCAAAAAATACATCTTAACATATTTATTTCAAATTTTTCAGGATATCTTTCTTTTTGACGGTCGGTTTCGCCTGCCTGTACTTCAATTGCCAAAGCCGGACAAACTCTTGAACATAAGCCGCATGCAACACATCTTTCCTCACCATTTTCGTCCTGAACCAATACCGGTCTCCCGCGGTACGAAGCCGGGGGAATAAATTTCTCTTCAGGGTACTTCATTGTAAACTTAGGCTTAAGCATATTTTTCATAGTAAGCGAAAGGCCTTTTATAATTTCAGGTATATAAATCTTTTCCCAAAATGTTAAATCTTTTTCTCTTTTCTTAACAACCATCAAATCTCCGATTTTTTCAGCTATTTTGAGCTTTTCTTCTTTCTTTAATAAAACCTTAACTAAATTTTAAAAACCATTACCAAAAAAGCAACCCAAACCAAATTTAAAAGTGAAAGCGGGAACATTACCTTCCATCCAAGGTTCATTAATTGGTCGTATCGGAATCTTGGTATGCTCCATCTAACCCAAATAAAGAAGAATAAGAGTATAGCCATTTTAACTAGAAAAGTCAAAACGGAAATAATTGCAAATAAAGTGGCCGACAAGCCGAATGTTTCGAGATAAGGAAATTGCCACCCGCCAAGGTACAAGGTAACAATCATAGCGCTTGCAACAATCATATTTGCATATTCAGCCAAAAAGAATCCTGCAAATTTCATACTGCTGTATTCGGTATGGTACCCGCCTACAAGCTCAGGTTCTGCTTCGGGTAAATCGAACGGAAGCCTGTTTGTTTCTGCAAATGCAGATACAACAAATGTAATAAAGCCGATCGGCTGAATTATTGCGTTCCACATCCATCCGGCTTGCGATTGAACAATTGCTTCGGGTCTTAATGATTCCGCTATTAATAAAACACCTGCAACGGAAAAGCCCATAGAAATTTCATATGAAATCATTTGTGCCGATGATCTAACTCCGCCGAATAAAGAATATTTACTTCCCGAAGACCAGCCTGCAAATGTAATTGCATATACTCCCAATGATGTTAATGCAAGGACATACAGAATTCCTATATTAACATCTGCTACTACAAGAGGAACATGATAACCGAAAATAGTAACTTCAGGCCCGAATGGAATAACCGCATAAGTTGTAAATGCAACAAATAACGCCATAATAGGGGCTAATGTATGAAGAGGCTTGTTCGCTACTTCGGGCACGATATCTTCTTTTAATAAAAGCTTAAGTACATCGGCAAACGGCTGGAGAACGCCTTCCCATCCAACACGGTTGGGACCAAGCCTGTTTTGTGCCCATGCGCTAATCCTTCTTTCAAAGTATACGAGGTAAGATACGGTTAAAAGCATAACAGTTAGTACAATTACAATTTTAACCAGACTAAAGATTATTATTTCCCAAATATTCATAATTAATTAAGCTCCGTTTATGCACTTACAGTATTTTCGTTGGGCTGCAATTTCGATTGCACGCCGAGTTCACCGATATCGTCGTAATCCAATCCGCTGAATGCCGGTATTGTTTTGGAAATTTCCGTGAAAACATCCTCGGCTAAATTAAATTTCATTTTTGTTCCCATTGTTTCTGCCAGACGGCTAATAATTTTCCATGATGAAAGAGCATCGTACTTATGCCCCTGAGCCCATCTGTCGTACTTGGAACCGAATTTATCAAGCCTGCTCATCGACATTCCGTCCATCGCTCTATCCATTTCAACTGTCGACACAGCTGGTTTAATTCTTTGTACTCTGCCTTTGAAATTAACCACAGTTCCGTTTTTTTCCGCATAAGTTGCTGCCGGAAATACAATATCTGCTATAGCAGTAGTTTTGTTGAAGTTGGATGCGTGCACTATTAATAAATCGAGTTTTGTTAAAACTTCTTCAAAGGAAGGATCGGCAGAAACAATATCATCTTCAAGAATATAAAGAGCCTTTATTTTATTTTCTTTTATACCTTTGATTATGCTTTCAAAATCAGCAGCATTTTGCCCTTTTTTAGTAAAAACAGCTTCCGCCCCGGTTGAATTTGGAGTAACATCATCTTTTCTTAAAATATCGTCTCCGAATTCAGGATTTATGTGTCTCATAAAATCGATATTTTTTGAGCCGAATACCGAACCTGCAAATTTGTATAGTAAATAATTATCCTCCAGGGTTGCAAACCCGGAACCTATAAAGGCAACTTCGTTTTTATTAAAAGATTTAAGTCCTTTTGAAGCTTCTGAAAATGCATCATCCCATGTAACTTCCTGTAAAGAGCCGTCGCGTCTTACTCTCGGTCCGTCAACTCTATCTTCTGCATTAATAGATTTAAAAGTATTAATTCTTCCGTGATCGCACATCCAGAAATTATTTACTTCATCATTTTGCCGAGGAGTTAATCTTAATACTTGATTATTCCTTACCCATAATTCAATGTTGCAGCCTCTTGAACAGCCCTGACAAATTGTATTGTTTGAGGACATATCCCAGACTCTTGCTTTAAATCTGAAATCCCTGCTGGTTAATGCACCGACCGGGCAGATATCAACTACATTTAAAGAATACGGATTATCCAATTCTTCTCCGGGGAAAGTTACAATCGTAACTCTATCTCCTCTTTTTACGAATGTTAATTCTGGATCTTTAGCAATTTCATCACAAAACCTTATACAGCGGGAACATGAAATACACCTGTCTCCATCAAACATAACATAAGGGCCAAGCGGGACACGTTTATCTTTATGATTTTTTTCTTCCACAAAACGGCTTTCTCCAACACTGTGCGAGTAAGCATAATCTTGAAGTTTGCATTCTCCGGCTTCATCACAAATCGGGCAATCGAGAGGATGATTAATTAAAAGAAATTCCATAACGGCATTCCTGGCACTCAATGCTTTTTCCGATGCAGTATGAACAACCATTCCGTCTGCTGCAATTGTAGCACAAGCAATAACAAGTTTCGGTATCTTTTCTACTTCTACCAGGCAAACACGGCAGTTGCCGGATACCGAAAGGCTTTGGTGCCAGCAAAAGTGAGGAATTGTAATCCCGTTATCTTTTGCAGCCTGAATTATTGTTTGTCCCTGCTTAAACTCAATTTCTTTTCCGTCTATAGTTAATTTCGGCATAACCTTTCCTTAATGACATTCTTCTTGAGAAGAAAAAATTTTCAGCTGTTATCTAATAAGTAGTTTTGTCATTTCGATTACCCTGCCTGCAGCAGGTAAAAGAGAGAAATCTTATACTTTAAAAAGATTTCTCAGTAGATTACCTGCCTTCCGGCAGGCAATCTCCTTCGAAATGACAATAATTTTCTGCTGAGATAACCGCACATTTTATCTTATTTTATAACTGATTCAACAGTATGATATTCAAAATTAAAGGCATCAGCAACACCTTTATATGTAATTTTTCCGTCGATCATATTTAATCCCAACTTAATTTCGGGATTTGTTTTAACTGCTTCAGCGTAACCTTTATTAGCAATTTCTACCGCATAGGGCAAAGTTGCATTTGTAAGAGCCAAAGTAGAAGTATGAGGAACAGCTCCGGGCATATTTGCAACACAATAATGAAGCACGCCATCCACAACATAAGTAGGATTTTCATGTGTAGTCGGTTTGCAAGTTTCAATACAACCGCCCTGATCAACTGAAACGTCAACAATTACGGAAGCTTCCTTCATCAAACTTAACATTTCTTTAGTTACTAATTTAGGCGCTTTGGCTCCCGGAATTAAAACAGCACCGATTACCAAATCGGCTTTCGGCAAGCCTGCCCTAATATAATATTCATTCGACATCATTGTTGTGACATTCTTCGGCATTACATCGTCGAGGTATCTTAATCTATAAAGATTATTATCATAAATTGTAACTTTAGCGCCGAAACCGGCAGCTATTTTGGCAGCATTGGTTCCGACAATACCGCCGCCGAGAACCATTACTTCGGCAGGGCCCGTCCCCGGAACACCGCCTAATAAAACTCCTCTTCCGCCCATTGCCTTTTCAAGATACTTAGCGCCTTCCTGCGGAGCCATTCTTCCGGCAACTTCACTCATGGGGATTAAAAGCGGCAGCGATCTATCCGCTTTCTGAACTGTTTCATAAGCAATGCAAATGCTTTTCGATTTCATCATTGCTTCGGTTAATTCTTTGCTTGCAGCAAAATGAAAATATGTAAATAAAACCTGGCCTTTGCGTATTAATTTGTATTCCGGTGCAATCGGTTCTTTAACTTTCATTATCATTTCTGCTCTATCGAATACTTCTTTGGGTGTGCTCACAATTTCAGCACCAACAGCTTCATAATGATCGTCAGTAAAACCGCTTCCTGCTCCTGCGTTTGTTTCAATAATTACTTTATGACCGTTCTGAATTAAAGTGGATGCTCCTACGGGTAGTAGTGCCACTCTATTTTCATTTGTTTTTATTTCTTTTGGAACTCCGATTAGCATATTTAACCTCTTTTTCTATTCAGCTTGTCTACTTTTAGGCAGGCTATGCTGCTGATTTTAGTAGTGCATTTTTTGATTTTATAATTAATTTGACGAAAGTGTTTTCATCAAGTAATTCATTTGCCGTTTCAAGAATATTTTCTCTTGTAACGGCATCAATACTTTTAATCACTTCGTCGGTTGTTTGTATTCTATTATAATATAATTCCGATTGAGCCATACGGTTCATTCTATTGGAAGTGCTTTCAAGGCTTAACAGCAGGCTTCCTTTAATTGATTCCTTGGCTTTGTTTAATTCCGTACCCGATATTTTGACATTTCTTAATTTTTTAAATTCTTTTGCAACTAAGCTTAATGCCTTATCAATCATTTTTTCATTCGTGGAAAAATAAACTCCAAATGCGGACGTATCGTAAAATGAATTGAGGAAAGAATTAACTTGATAAGCAATTCCGTTTTTTTCTCTAACTGATTGGAATAATCTCGAACTGCTGCCTTCTCCCAAAATTTGCGATAAGACCAAAGCTTTGGTCCGTTTACTATCTTTATAACCGTAAGTCGACTTGCCGATTATTGCATGAACCTGCTGAATTTCTTTTTCGATAAATTCCATCCTTGCCGGAATTGAATTATTCGAATAATATTTTCTTCGTATTGTAGAGCTGCCGAGATTTTTATTCATATACTTGTTAGCAAGTTTTAAAAGCTTTTCATGCTCTACTGCGCCGGAAGCAGCAATAATAAGTTTATTATAACCGTATTTTTCTTTAACAAAGTTGAACAAATCGAGCTGCGTAAAATTCTTAAGATTATTTTCCGTACCTATGATAGGAAGACTTAAGCTGTTACCGGAATAAATCATTTCTTCAAATTTATCGAATATTAATTCTTCCGGATTATCTTCAATATCATAAAGCTCGTCAATAACAACTCGTGCTTCTTTTTTAATTTCATTAGGCTTAAATGAAGGCTGCTGAACCATATCCGCAAGTACATCGAAGGTTCTTTCAAGATGATTCCCCAAGCCCCTTCCGTAATAACAAGTTTGTTCTTTGGATGTGAATGCATTTAAATACCCGCCTAAGGATTCTATATCTATAGCAATTTTTTTTGCGGAGCGGGATTTTGTGCCTTTGAAAAGCATGTGCTCGATAAAATGCGTTATTCCGTTATTTTTAATATTTTCGTCACGCGATCCTACATTAAACCAAAATCCGAGAGAGAAAGATTTTACATAGGGGATCGTCTCTGATATAACTTTAATTCCGTTAGGAAGGACTGTTTTTTTATACTGATTCAAATCTGTAATTTCTTCTTATAATAACGAAAAATGCGAGTTCAAATATAGAGAAAGAGAGGTATGTAGTCAAGAAAGTTTAGCGCTGTAAAAGTGCGAAAATATGCTGTATTTATTGTTAAATATACAAATTGTGATAATGCTTTTTGTAATTCAAATCAAACCAAAAAAGTTTTTTTTTACCAATAAAGTATTCGTTCTAATTTCCCTTTTTTAATATTAATAATGGCTATTAAAATTCGAATTGCAGCCCCAGTGCCGGGACTAAAAGAGTCTTACCTTCCTTTGGAATAATAAAATTTAATTCCGGTAGAAGTCTGATTTTTTCCCCGATAATTCCCCCAACAACAATATTTGTACTTATCCAGCCGGAAGCACTGTATTGCTGAAGCCCAAAAATGTCCGTCTCTCCTTGCATTGTGAAGTAGACCTCTTTTACGGCAGCATACCAATGATCTTGACCGACAATAACCATTGGATACCATCCGGTAAAAGTTCCCTTTGAACTACCTATACCTCCGGAATATGAAAAATATGACCATCCCAAATCGGCAGATAGATAAAACGGCTTTTCTATAATTTGATATTTGCCATCCAAAAAGATTAAAGAGGGTACCGAATATTTTAATCCCATATCAAAATGATTAAACAAACCGATACGGGCATTCAGCTCCGGATAAAATGTTACATCTTTACCCGAGATAGGTAAAGCACCGCCTCCGCCAATAATAACCTTCCCTGGCTCCAAAGTCTTTGCACTTTGTAAAGTAGTGTACGACATACAGCCGCCGAATAAAACAGCAAGACCAAGAAATATTACATAGAAATATTTATAAACCATTTCACCATCCCGAATAAATATTGAAGTTATAAAATTTTACTATCGACTAACGGCGTTTCAGCGAATCTGTCCGCTCAGAACAAATAAACTAGTTAGTACTACCAAGCAGATAATTTATGATTTTGTTTTTTAGCATTCCGACATTAATTTATAAAAATAAAAAGACAACATGGTTAACATAAAAACCGTAATCCTACTGTGCCGATTTCGCCGTCTGATTTGGCCGACGGTTGGACGCTATTTTGTCAATTACTAAACCATTCAACATCTTTTCTAGTTCTGTTTTATATTCTTCAAATTCACTTTGATAAGTATAAGTTATTAATTGAATAGTTTCATCTTTCCCCGTGTAATAATAACCATAATACACAAACCTTATTCCTTGTATTAA
This sequence comes from uncultured Ignavibacteriaceae bacterium, assembly GCA_964530445.1. Taxonomy (GTDB): domain Bacteria; phylum Bacteroidota; class Ignavibacteria; order Ignavibacteriales; family Ignavibacteriaceae; genus FEN-1297. The sequence continues at coordinate 1,646 of CAZHBJ010000104.1, read as the reverse complement.
TCCTTTAAGCTCCATCATAAAAACATAAGTACCGTTAACCTTCCTAATATCTTCTTTTACAACTTCTATATTCTTCCCGACTTTTTTTGCATTAACTATGGCAACATTTTTCAAATCTTCTATTGTTAATGATATTTTTTCAGGAATAATCATACAATAAGCGGCGCCTTTTGTGTATTGAAGAGAATATTCTGCCGAAGAATTATTAAGATTTGCTAATTCCCATTTGTCCGGATTATACCACAATTGATAATCCACTTTTTGCCCCTTTACAACTTGTTGAGCTAAACTATCTTTAAAAAATATTGTAGTATTGGTATCTAATACTGTTTTGATATTTAAATTTTTCTTCAAATATTCGGTCTTAAATTCCCAAGTACCATCCTTATTTAACAATACGGTATCACCTTTTGCTGTTGTAGCAATAATTTGAGAATAAGAAAGAGTATTAATTATTAAAAAAAGAAGAATGGTAATAATTTTCATTTTTCCTCCATATATTCGGCACTTAACATAGTACTGTATTAAAAATCTAACAAATTTTCATTCATATGAATACGCATCCCAATCCGGTTTGTCCCCATAGGTATCTTAGTGTAGTTATAATTTCCCTGCCCCTTAATATCATGGCTAATTTTAGTAATAAAAATTAATAATAATTTTTGTTAAACGCTAAAATTTATTTTATTGACTTTTTACTTATCTGCCTGCCTCGCTTTGCAATGGTCCGGCTATGACGGATTAAAGATGTTATGTGGTTTCTTTGTTTTTACTTTTATAAAAATGTAAATCCTAACGCTAAATTAAAATTTACTCCGCCTTCTTTTGGTTTATCGCTAAAATATTTTCCAAGCTCATAAAAGCCCCCAACTCCGCCAATTAAATGAAATCCTTTATTATCAACTGAAAATAATTCTATATTTATGGAACCAATATGACTAAAGTATGAATGTCTTTTTTCAAAATGAGCATATGTTAAATTTAAAATGAAATAATGGAAATGATAATTTATTCCGACACTTATAATATTTTTATCTTCACCTGGTTGTAAAAGGAATAATCCTAAATTCCAACCATAAGAAGCCTCAAATGAAAAATCATTTGATACTTGATAAATCGTGCCGATATAACTTCCCTTTAATAAAGAAATACCCAAATGGATATCAGCTTTTGGATAATTTACTGCATCTATATTTTGAGAAAAAATATTTTGTGTTAAAATCAAAACTGATGCTAGTATATAAAAAATATTTTTATAACCTTTTATTTTATGTAACATTTTTATTTTACCAAATAACATTGTTGCGTTTAAGCTGAACCCCATAATTAACGACAAAGTTAAAAACGAAATGCCAATAATTTAGCCGGAGGTGCGTAACTTAATTCGTACGCACCGAAGGCAAGATTATTAATTTTTTATGACAACTTTTACTTTCCATGTAAAATAATTGACTTTTGTGGAAAATTATGATTGATTCCAACAATAAAAACTTCATTTCCATTCGCCGATACATCCAAGAAATCTACACCATTCATCTTTAGGTTTTCATAAAGATGAAAATCCTCACCATTATAATGATAAACAAGTCCGGTATATTGTCCTCCGGGACCGGTAGTAGAGCCGTAACCTACTATAAATATATTAT
>CAZHBJ010000103.1:0-12182 GCA_964530445.1 uncultured Ignavibacteriaceae bacterium | reverse complement strand
AACATGGCTATAATAATAAGGGGGTATAGGCACTAACTAATAATAAATTAAAAAATTATTTTAACATAAGATGAAAGGGAGAAAACATGAAGAAGTATATGCTATTTTTTCATGTTAGACACCCAATGTTTTTGAAATATGGAATGATCTTTTGAAACATTGGGTGTCTCAATATTAATCTATTCAACCGGATTTAATAATTCTTTACTTTTCTTGGTAAAAGACAGAAAGAACAGCATTCCTGCGAGCACCAGATAAGCTAATGTAAACTGATATGGAATCTGCTGGAAAATTCCGGTTAACTGCCAGGGTAAATACATATTACCTTCCGGAATTGCGGAATGAATTATTCCGAAAAATGTAAGTACCGCCATGATAACAAGATAAACCGTTGCCTGCTTCAGCTTTCGATCTATCAGCTTGGCGGCAAAAGCTCCCCAAAGCATTGCAGTTAAAATAAATCCGTTGCCTAATGCAACTATGACTAAAAGCTGCGGCAGAGCCTTTCCCGGAAGTGCAAGCATTTTATTAAAATTAGATAACGGGACTAAATCAGTATTGCTTAATTCTATTTGAACAAGCCTGGCAATATTTGGAAAGAGCGAAAATGCAACCGCCGTAGTATGAGCCGGCGGTACGGCTTTAAATGCCTGTACAGTAATATCAAGCGCTACAAAAATAAGTATGGGTGCAAGAACTGCTCTCGGTATCAGTTCAACGAAAAAGGAAACATATCCTAAAATACCGCCGAGACCGATAAACAAACCTGTAAGTAAAGTATAACCGGCACGGCTTCCCATTGCCTTATAAGCAGGCTGTCCAATATAAGGAGTGGTTTGCGCAACGCCTCCGCAGAGTCCGGCAATTAAAGTTGATATGGCTTCGGTTAAAAGAATATTTTTAGTATTGAAATTGTCGCCTGCTACTTTGGCGCTTTCCGTAACATTAATTCCGCCGACAATTGTAAGAATTGCAAAAGGCAAAGCAATAGGCAAATATTTTAATGCTCCTACGAATCCGTGAACAAAACCGAGTGTAGGTATCGGCGCTCCGAGATGAAGCTGCATAGAAGGTGCGGTAAAGCTCGTCCCGAGCAATCCCAAAGGACCTAAGATATAATAAATAACCGATCCGAAGAAAACAGCCGCAAATACGCCGGGGAAATTTTTAGGTAAATTAATTTTTGCAACAAGAGTGTATAGTATTAATCCGAGCGAAATCATTCCGATTACAGGCAGTCCGAAAATATCCAGCAGCGGTACAAAGCCGATCAGAGCCAGACCGATTCCGGCAAGACTCCCTAATAAGCCGGCTTGCGGCACAATTTTCTGGACCCATTCTCCGAAAAAAGAGAATATTACTTTTACAACTCCGATAATAATCATTGTTGCCATTCCGATGTACCATGTCATCATAGCTGCATCTTCAACAGCCATTCCCTGCTGTTTCAAATACATAAATGCCGGGCCTAAAACCGTAAGAACAATACCTATTGTTGAAGGTGTATCAAGTCCCAAAGGCATTGCGGTTACTTTGGGATTTTTAGTTTTTTTAGCGAGCCGGAATGCCATCCATGTATAAACAAGATCGCCGAACAAAACTCCGAGTGCGGTACCGGGGAACATTCTTCCGTAAACAATATTAGCAGGGTATTTAAAAACGAATATTAAAATTCCGGCAAGGAAAGATAAAACGGTAAGGTTATCGAACATTAGTCCAAAGAAACCGTTAACATCTCCAACAACAAACCAGCGATATTTAAAATCGGATTGTTTCATGTGAACTCCAATTTTTTAAAAGGAATAGTAGATATGAATTATCGGATTGTACAATCTGAATTTTTCTCCCATCTTTTTTTACTAAATAAGAAATAACCAATTATTCAGATCAAAAAAACTTCGGTAAGTTATATACAATCAAAACAATTATTGTAATTAAGATTACTAAAGTTTCATATGAGTGCAAAAATAAAGATTAATTAAAAAAAAATCATAATTATTTGTTGTTACAAAAGGAAAAACTTAGGATGTATAAAACTTTTAAATCCCGAATTGATTTGAAGAAACAATTTATTTATGTTCCATTCAACTTTTTAATTTAAATACTCTTCAATTAATGACCGGTAAATATAAAGATCCGGCGGATGGATCTAGTCTAAAAAAAATTCTCGGAGTCGGCTTCGGAATAGCCGTTACTATCGGCGGAACTATTGGCGTCGGAATTTTACGAACACCTGGAATAGTCGCTGCACATTTAGGCAGCGGATGGCTTATAATTTCGGCCTGGATTATCGGCGGTATGTATGCACTGCTCGGGACAGTTTCGGTTATCGAACTTGGAACAATGATTCCGAAAGCGGGCGGATGGTATGTTTTTGTAAGAAGAGCTTTCGGCGACTACGGCGGGTTTGTTATCGGCTGGAGCGACTGGATAGCAACCAGCGCATCTCTAGCATCTATAGCAATTGCAACCGGTGAGTTTTTTGTAATATTATTTCCGGCGTTATCAAATTACCTAAAAATAATTGCAATAATTATTCTTTTATTATTTGCGGCAATTCAATGGATAGGTTTGAATTCCGGGAGCCGGACACAACAAATAACCAGCTTATTAAAGGCTTTAGGGTTCTTAGCATTGGTTGCGGCATGCTTCATCTGGGGCGGGAAAATTTCTACAACAGCAATTTCAACTGTAAAAATACCTTCGACAATTTCTGCAGTATTCTTTGCATTCATTATCGCTCTGCAATCAATAATATTTACTTACGACGGCTGGTACAGCGCAGTTTACTTTACCGAAGAAGACAAAAATCCCGGTAAGAATCTTCCACTCTCCGCATTAGGAGGAGTATTAATAACTATAACAATTTATTTGCTTGTAAATGCCGGATTACTTTATGTGCTTCCTGTTTCAGAGCTTGCAAAATCAATTGCACCTGCTACAAGCGCTGCTATAGCTTTATTCGGGACAAGAGGCGGACAAATAATTACAGTTTTATCGATTGCCGCACTTGTCAGCATTTTAAATGCGGTTTTATTAATTGCAACAAGAATTATATACGGACTAGGACGCGATAAACTTTTTACAGCAAAAATTTCTTCTGTTAGTAAAAGCGGAACTCCAAGACCGGCATTACTGTTAAGTACAATCTTTGTAATCATTTTAATTGTTTCCGGAACATTCGAAATATTGATTGCAATTTCGGCTTTCTTTTACGTGGCAAATTATTTTGCAGGATTCTCAGCACTTTTTGTTTTAAGGAAAAAAGAGCCGCAGCTTCCCAGACCGTTTAAAGTATGGGGATATCCGTGGACAACCTTGATTTTTTTAGCCGGTTCATTTGTTTTTCTAATCGGTGATATATTCGGCGATCCGTTAAATGCATTATTCGCTTTGATATTTGTAATTATTAGTGTACCTGCATTTTTGTGGATAAGAAAATTTAATACATCTGCCTTATAAATTCTTTTCGAAATATTATCGTTTTACATTCCAATTTTTTGTCAATATAAATCTTATGGAAAGGAATTAATCGACGGCAGGTTTATTGAGACAAATCACTTTTAATAAAAATTTAATATCAGTCGGCCGATTAATATTTTTATAATCAATAAGTTTAAACAGTATTTTATAATTTTCAGAAAATTCGGTAAAATGATGGAAGACAATAAAATTAATGATATAACTGTAAAAGATATTTCCAAGAAGGACGTTTCTCTGTCTGATTATAACGGAAAGGTTTTATTAATTGTAAATGTAGCAAGTGAATGCGGTTATACACCGCAGTATAAAGGCCTGGAAGAATTATATCAAAAGTATAAAAATAAGGGATTTGAAATATTAGCTTTTCCATGCAATGATTTCGGTGCGCAGGAACCGGGTACTAACGAAGAAATTGTACGGTTCTGTTCAACCAATTACGGCGTAACCTTTAAACTTTTTGATAAAATCAAAATTCTCGGTCCGGGAAAATCACCGCTTTACCAAAGGTTAATTAATAATAAAGTTACACCAAAATCAGATATAAGATGGAACTTTGAAAAATTTATTATATCAAAAGACGGAGAAATAGTAAACAGATTTCCCAGCAGTGCAACACCTAAAAGCGAAAAGATTATATCTGCTATTGAACTGGAATTAAGCAAGTAAATCCGGGAGAAGAATTAAAACTATAATTTTAATTCTTCTTTTACATAAAGCTTGGCATTTATAATTGCCTGGTAATCAACATCCAGCAAACCGCCGATTTTTTTAACCATGCTTTCTTCGTAGACATCCATTTTCTTATCTGCGAAAGCAAGGCGCCATAGGTCTCTTAGCAACTCATATTTGTTTTCATTTGAAAAACTTTCATTTATAACAACCGTATATTCATAAATGCTGTCTTCACGTTTAAAGTATTCTTCCGCAGCTTGAATTAGAGTTTTTATTCCTTCATCGTCGATATTAAAGTATTTTTTCATTAAAGAAGTAATAACCGAACTTTCATTTTCGGTAAACTCATCATCGGCCCTGGCTATATCGACAAGCAAAATGCTTAAGGCATTTTCTATCGGCGAATAGTTATTGTTTTGAAAATTATTATAACTGTCGTTGTTCGGCAAATTCATTTTGCTTTTCAGAAATTCAAACATATCGGATTCCTTAGTTTATTTATTCATCAAATTAAAATATTTATATAAATAACCGCGTTATTGCATTGGGGTATGCATGCAAGTTATACTTTTAATATTTATCCTTTTTTCATTCTTCAGTTTCAATTTCAACATCCTTTTCCGGTTCAGGCGGTCTTTCATACAATTCCGTAAGTTCTTTATACTCATGAGCTAAATGCTGCGGGATCTGATCCCAAGTAAAACGCCATGACCAGTTGCCCCCGAGTGTACCGGGAAAATTCATCCGCGCTTCGCCGCCAAGGTTTAATATATCCTGCATCGGTACAACAACTATGTCTGCAACGGATGCGTAAGCAGCTCTTATTAAATGCCCCACCATATCATCGCCGTAATAATTTAAATATTTCTGAGCATGATCCAAAATATCATTATCCTCAAATTTCACTTTTTCAAAATATGCTCTTGTTGTATCGTTATCATGGGAGCCGGTATAAACCATACAATTTTGGACAAAGTTATGAGGCAAGAATTTTCTTTCCATATCGGCACCGAAAGCGAACTGCAGAATTTTCATTCCGGGAAAATTTAATTTCTCTCTTAACTCGGTTACAGATTTTGTAATAACTCCGAGATCTTCGGCAATTATTGGAAGCTCGCCTAAATATTTTTTAACCGTATTAAATAATTTTTCTCCTGGTGCTTTTACCCATCTGCCGTTAATTGCAGTCTCGGCTCCGCCGGGAATTTCCCAATAAGCATCAAAGCCGCGAAAGTGGTCAATACGAATTATATCTATCATATTGAACAATTGCGAAAATCTTTTTCTCCACCAAAGGAAATCATCTTTCTCCATTACTTTCCACCGGTACAGCGGGTTGCCCCATAACTGTCCGGTTTCACTAAAATAATCCGGAGGCACACCGGCAACAGTTTCAAGCTTGCCTTCGTTATCAACCGTAAAAAGTTTTTTATTTGCCCACAAATCGGCGCTGTCGTATGCAATAAAGATGGGCATATCTCCTATTATTTTTATCCCTTTACTGTTTGCATATGATTTTAATTCTTTCCACTGATCGAAAAACTGGAACTGAACAAATTTATGATACTCAATTTCATCGGATAATTTTTCTTTCCATTCATTCATTGCCGTTTCATCGCGGTGAACGAGCCCTTTGTCCCAATCCGACCAAACAACTCCCCCGTGAAAATCTTTTGCAGCCATAAATAAAGCAAAATCATCAAGCCATTCTTGGTTAGCATCACAAAACTCATTAAATGCTTCTTTAATTCCGTTGTGATTTTGTTTATAATTTCCGAAAGCTTTTCTAAGAATATCTTTTTTATAATTTATTACACGGCCGTAATCTATTTTAGAGGGATCGGAAGAAGGAATATCATTTAATTCTTTTTTATTTAAAAAACCTTTTTCCAAGAGCTTTTCAGGACTAACCAGTAGAGGATTACCAGCAAAAGCAGAAAAGCACTGATACGGTGAGTCTCCGTAGCCTGTCGGACCTAAAGGGAAAACCTGCCAAAGCTTTTGACCGGCAGATTCCAAAAAATCAACAAAGTAATAAGCTTCGTTACCTAAATCCCCTATTCCAAATTTACCGGGTAAAGATGTTGGGTGAAGAAGTATTCCCGCCGCTCGTTCAAATTTCATATTCGCCTCTTATATATTTGGGTGTTAAAAATAAGAAATGGCAGATTAAAATAAAAAATAGCGAAGGGTAGTTTTATGGAGGTATTTTTTAAGCATAGTTTAAAGATAAAAACTCAATCCCGCATTAAATGAATAAAATGAGATAATAGAATTGCCGAATTGTAAATAAGCAGTATTTCCCACACCTATAGTCGGAAGCTGACCGGCTTTTTCATTTATATAATTAATCTTTGCACAGATGTTTACATTAAAATTATTAAGAATTGAATACGCCAAGCCAATTCCTGCCTCAAGTGTAATTTGAACGGAAGTGTTTTCATTAACTTTTATATTATCGCTGCCGGAACTTGAACCTCCGGGCGTTTGAAATTTTAAAAAGCTTACCCCGCCCTCTGCAACGAAGAAAGGCATAAAGCTTTTGTTTGTCAGATAAAATTTCGTCCCGATCAATAACGGAACTGCTCTATAATTCAAATCTAAATTAACCGGGTTATAATTCGGGTTTAGATCTCTTAAGCTTTGATTATATTTTGCATTATCAAAATGAAAGTTTATATAACCCACAGATAGTGTTATATCCATCCGTTCCATATAATGATAAAGTATCGAAGCGCTTTCACCCAAGTTTGCTTTGTAAGTATTTCCGAAGACTCCGCTGGGTAATCCGTAAACTCCGTTAACTTCGGCTCCGAAATTCGATTGCCCGAATAAGTAATAGGAAGAGAAAAAGAATAAAAATGAGACGTAAAAAAATCTTTTCATTTGTTATTATTAATTTTTTCTATCATCTAAAAATATTTATAGTCAAATTATGTAATTAGATATAATTAAATGGAGATGGAAATCACCGGAGATACGTATATCAAATTAGCTCTTTAAATTCTTAATATTAAATATTTGAGAATTAGCCTCTTGTTTTTTTCATAAGTACAATGAACCCATTCCAACCTTTCCTTAAAAAGGGAAAGGCTAATATTAAATCATGACAAAATATTTGAAGTGTTACCGCTGAAATACTATAAGACAAGAATAGTATGAGATAGTTTTAATTTTATTTAAAACGGCAAAGATAATATTATAAATACCTTTGCCGCTTAAATGGAGTGACAATAAAAATTATGTGTGTTCAACCTCTGCAGGCTTCAGCTCTTTGACTTTTTCAAGAGCGTTTTCCAGATCATTAATAATATCGTCGACTTTTTCAATTCCGACTGAGAAACGAACCAATCCATCCGATATACCTGCAGCTAATCTTGCTTCCTTTCCCATTGAAAAATGAGTCATGCTGGCCGGATGCTGAATAAGTGATTCAACACCGCCGAGACTTACAGCAAGCTGACACAGTTTAACTGAATTCATCATAACCTGACCGGCTTCAAATCCGCCTTCAAGCTCAAAAGTAATCATTCCGCCCGGACCCTTATGCTGCCTTTGTCCTAATTCATACTGCGGGTGGCTTTTTAACCCGGGGTAAGAAACCCATTTTATCAGCGGATGCTTTTCAAGGTATTCGGCAATTTTCATTGCATTCTCGCAGTGTCTTTCCATTCTTAAGGAAAGAGTCTTTATTCCGCGGTGAACAAGAAAAGAATTAAAAGGATCGATTACTCCGCCGATTTGATTTAAAGTTTTTCTAAAATGCTTGTATGTTTCTTCATCTTTAACTACAACAATTCCGCCGACTACATCTGCGTGGCCGTTTAAAAACTTTGTTAAGCTATGAAGAACAACATCTGCCCCGAGCATTAAAGGCTGCTGCAATGCCGGACTCATAAACGTATTATCAACGACTAATAATGCATTATTAGAATGTGCAATTTTTGAAATAGCGTTTAAATCCGAAACAGCAAGCGTAGGATTTCCGGGTGTTTCTACATACACAACTTTCGTGTTTGGTTTAATCGATTTTTTTACTAACTCAAGATTTGAAGTATCTACAAATGTTGTTTCTACTCCGTAATTTTTCATTATCGTGCTTAGAAGAGTAGTAGTTGGTCCGTATACCGCCGCCGAGCATACAACATGATCTCCGGCTTTTGTTAAACTTGCAAAGACGGTATGAACGGCAGCCATTCCGCTTGCACATCCAAGTCCTTTATAACCGCCTTCCAATTCCGCAATTCCGTCTTCAAGTGCTTCAACAGTAGGATTTAACATTCTTGTATAAATGTATCCTTTTTCTTCTCCTGCAAATAATGCAGCGCCATGCTGCGCGGATTTAAATTTGAATGTTGAAGTCTGATAAATCGGCGGCACTACCGAGCCGAATTCATACTCACTTATTCCTGAGTGGACGCATTTTGTTTCAAAATCTTTTTTGTTTTTTTCCATGATAGGTTCCCTGTACTTTTTGAGTAGGTTAATAAATCTCGGCTTTTCTTTTGGAAAAACGAGATTTACGGTAAAAATTATTTATAAGAAAATAAGTTCCCATTTTTTTTCAAACTATTTTCAATTTATTGTTTAAAAAATACGCCTATTCTTAAAGAAAAGCTAACCAGGTTGATATAAAAGGTATGGCGTGGTTAATTAAAAATAAAAGAGATATTAATAAATAACCTGCTAGGCAAAAATATTTAGAACAATTAAGACAGCATTTTATAAAAAATTGTTTTTCGCTAAATATTTTTTTATAAAAATCTAATACATAATTTTATTCAGCTAAATGATTATAAAGTGACCTTAATGTAGGAATTATAGTGTGAAAGCATTAGTGATTAGAGGCAATTTTAATCTGAAATGGTTATAATAAACCTAATTAAGATTTCCATATTATTCATTTTTTATCAGATTTTTATACCGAGTAAAATTTGTCCTGAATTTACCATCGAAGAATTTATCTGATAGACAAATCTTAAATCAAGGCTAAATGAAGATGATATATTGTAGTACGTACCTAATCCTAATGCAATTCTATATGACGAATTTTTCGTAATTGAAAACTGGTTTTGGTAATCTGTTGGTAAACCATATATCGTACTAGCAGATCCGGCATACCCAACTTTAATGTTGGATATTTCTTCCTCATGATTATATATGTTATAACCAACTTCTAAAATACTATAAGGAGAAAACTTATTATGGATAAAGGTATATTCTAATCCAAGGGAAATTGGAATAATTGAATATTTTATTCTGTCGAAAATAAAAGAATAAGAATCATATTGTCTGAAATATGCAGAATATTGATAAGTTTTAACTTCATATCCTTCATGTTTATATATAAGAGAATATCCAAATGAAAATATTACATTTAAAGAAGGGGAAAGATTCGTTCCGCTTTCAACAAATAAAGCGGAACCTGAAGGATTTGAAAAATTTAGTCCGCCTAAAAAACCAAATTTAAAATTTGAGAAAGAATTATCTTTATTAACATTTTGCGAAAAAGAAGAGGTGGTAAACAAAAGCACTAATAAAATAATTATTTTTTTCATGACATTACTCAGCTTTATTTAAAAAATAGCAAATTATTAATATTAATAATTAAAAGATATTCTTGAATCATTTATATTTTAAACAATTTTTTCATAGCGAATCTTATTATTTGTATTTTATTCCGAAAGGATTTGGAATATTCATTTTAATTTTTTTAGGATTTTTAAAGACAGAATCCATTTTAACATAGGTTCCAACTTCCCTTCCATTAATTCTCATATAATTAACTAAGAGCATATATGTATTGTCTCCATAATCTGAATAACCAATATGGCCGAAATATTTTGTATAATAAATTTCTGAAAACTCCGTCCCCGGTGTGCCGCGAAAAGAAACAAGTTTATAAACATCTTTAAACCTTCCCGCCGGAGTCTGATATTCATCTAAGTATTTAACCGATAAATAATCCTGTGATGAATCCGGATTATAATATCCTATTGTTTGCAACCATAAATCTCCATTGTGCGGTTTTACTTCGGCTAATTTTTGTTCAGAATAAGGATTTCCAGGAAATTGTGATGACTTAGTAAGTTCAGTATAATAGAGAAATCCGTCACGAATAAAATAATAAGAAATCAATTTGTTTTGAGAGTCATAATTATATGTATACCACTCAGAAACAAACACTTTCGTATCATCGCTACGATATGTTTGACCGGATATTTTCCAAACTGTATAGATAGTATCTAAAGAAGAATACGGCATATAATATTGTCTAACATCGCCAACATTCAACGACATGAATTCATCTGAGTTTATGTCCGAATTAAGATATTTATTATTATGAGTCGGTTCATTAGGTGTATTACACGAAATAAGATAAGATAGCATACCTAGGGTTATAATATATTTTATATACCACTTCATGATTTAAACACAATAATTTTTATTAATTATTATTAGGATAGATAGAAATATTTCTCCCTTTAAAAATATTAATTTGCCGAAAAGTTTAAGGAGTGTCTTAAAAATTTAATTAAAGGAAATTTACCCCCCCCCCGTATCGACATTGCGGAAGGTCTAACTTAAAGTTTTACCTATTGTTTACCTCCTTTCATGTAGGTAAACTTTTGCTTATATATGATAATAAAATTTTGTAACTAAATCAATGCCCTTAATATTTTTAATATAATTTATGGCTATTCTATAGTTCTTACAATATATGCAATCAAAATATTTTTGTAACATAATAATAATTTATTAAAATTCTTTTTAATCAAGTTGAAAAATATCTTTCTTTATTCTTTCTTTCGTGCATATTTAATAATTTTTATTTTTATTCCCGGATTTTTTTATGAACATACCCTCAATTATTTCCAAAGAATTAAGCATAAAAACCGAACAAGTTGATGCTGTTATAAAACTTTTTAATGAAGATGCTACAATTCCGTTTATTGCCCGATATAGAAAAGAACACACCGGAGGTTTGGATGAAGATGTTTTAAGAAATATTGAAGACAGATTAAATTATCTAACCTTGCTCGAAGAAAGGCGCGAGACAATACTTAAAAGCATCGAAGAACAGGGCAAGCTTACCGATGAACTTAAATTAAAAATTTTAGATTGTGTAAAACTCCAGGAACTGGAGGATCTTTACCTTCCGTATAAACCCAAAAGAAAAACCCGCGGAACAATTGCCAAAGCAAAAGGCCTGGAACCTCTGGCTCTTTTCATTCTTGAAAATCCGGCTTTTAACGGAAATTTTGAAGAGAAGCTTTCCGAATTTATTAATGAAGAATTAGGTGTTGCATCTACGGAAGAAGCTTTGCAGGGAGCAAAAGATATTATTGCCGAAATGATAAACGACAGTGCGGAAGTTAGAAAGGAGACTCGAGAGTTTCTTTTAAAATCCTCAGTCGTAAAATCCGAAAAAGGCAAAGAAAAAGCCGGGGATGAAAAAATAAGCGAAAAGCAAAAAGAAAAAGATAAAAAAGAAATTTACCGTATTTATTATGAATTCAGCTGTGAAATTACAAAAATAAAGCCTTATCAAATTCTTGCCTTAAATAGAGGGGAAAAGGAAAAAGTTTTAAAAGTGAATCTGGAGTTTGAAAATGAAACTACGCACTCGATAATTAAAAAAACTTTTTTTGAACATACCGATTCGGTTTTTATGGAAATACTGGATTCAGTTATTAACGATTCATTTAACCGCTTGCTGTTTCCTTCAATAGAAAAAGAGATAAGAAATTATCTTACGGAAACTGCAGACTTACATTCGATTGAAATTTTTGCAGCCAACTTAAGACAATTGCTGCTTCAGCCGCCTTTACTCGGGAAAATTATAATGGGAATAGACCCCGGATTTGTTTCGGGTTCAAAAGTTGCGGTTATTGATGAAACAGGAAAATATCTCGAAGGCTCTACAATTTATCCCCATCCGCCGCAGAATAAAACCGGTGAAGCTGAAAAGCTTGTGGCTAAATTAATTGAAAAATATAAAGTAGAAGTAATTGCAATAGGAAACG
>CAZHBJ010000102.1:0-12276 GCA_964530445.1 uncultured Ignavibacteriaceae bacterium | reverse complement strand
GTCAGATAATCCCCGTTTCCTGTTGCCTGGTATTGACTGAATTTATCATCCGCTTTTAATTTATAATATGCCGTTACACTTCCGAGTGTAATAATTCCGCCTATTAAGATTTTAAATAAATCCTTTTGAAAGAAATTTTTTCCGTTTGGTCGGCCGATATAATCAAGATTAACAATTTTATCCGATGATATATTGTTAGAAAATATCGTTAAATCTTTGTAATTCGGTTTTTTAAGTTCAAGTTTATTCAAATATTCAGGAACAAATAAAGGAGTATATCCTATCAAAGAATCTTTTGAATAAACATAAGCGTCTTGCGGATTAGTCTGCAGGTAAAACCTCTTGTTAAAATTTAATGATATTAATTTAGCCTCATTACAATTTCTTATTGTTAAAGAATCATTAATTTTCTTTGCGTCCCATAACGAGGATGGTTCTTCAGCAGTAATTAAATAATTACCGGGACTAAGTTCCGTTTCAACATTTCCCTTACCTGTAAAATTATTATTAATAAAAATTAAAGAACTGTCTAAATCAGTTTTAATAGTAACTTTTGCTTTGCAATCCTGCGCATAAATATAATTAGATAATACAATTGCTAAAACCGGCAGCAATAATATTTTATTGTTGAATTTCATACGCTCTTACTATCCCGTTATCGAAGCCTATTAATAATTTATCTTTAATAATTACAGGGCTTAGCTTTGCATGACCTTCAAGCTTATAGCTTTTAATTATTTTTCCGTTTGAAACATTTACAAAATTCAATTGGCTGTCAAGGTCCGGAACTATTAAATAATTATCGGTTAATAAAGGAGTAGCATTAATCACTCCGCCTAATTCCGCACTCCAATTTAGTTTGCCTGTCCTTTTATTTAGTGAAAATACTTCACCGCTCATATTTGCCAAAAATAAATTCTCTTTATTCATTACAGGGACAGCCATAATTTCGGATCCGGAATCAAATTTCCAGATAATATTTCCAACACTTAATTTAATTGCATACAAAATACCGTTATCGTTTCCGATGTAGGCAATACTATCGGAAATAGTTGAGCTTCCGGAAAACGGACCGCCTATTTTTTTTCTGTAAATTATTTTTCCGTCGCTGGAATTTATTGTTAATATCTCGCCTTTATCATTCCCGAAGAAGATGGTATTGTTAAACAACGAAGGTGAACTGTGGCATTTTACTTTAGTTTTTATCTCCCATATTTTGTCGCCGTTATTGTTATACTTAAATACCCGCCCGTCTTCCGAATTAAAAATAATACCGTCCTTTACTTTAATTAATTGGGAAACAATAATTCCGTCTATTTTAATTTTCTTTATAACTTCGCCCAAAATAAAGTTATAGTAATAAAGCTCCGTATAATTTTCATTATGAATAATAACCGGGAAGATAATTTGAGAATAATTTATTACGGGCGATGAATAAACAGCACCTTTGTTTTTTATCCTTCCAAGGTGTTCCCCGGTATCCAGATTCAAACACGTTACCCATCCGGAGAGATCATTAATGAAAATACAAGAGTCATAATTTGTAAAACTCGAATTTGTTAATCCCCCGTTTATATCCGTTTCCCATTTTTGAATTAACGAATCACCTATTGTTATAGGGATGTAAAAATCTCTTTGCGGAATTTTACCGAACATTTCGTACGGCTTCGGATCATTATTAATCTTAACTTTTATTATCGAAGGCAGGCAGCCGCATAAAAATAAAAACGGGATCAATGTGATTATAATTTTTTTCAAAAGTCCCATCCGAAGAAAAATTGATAAAATAATCCCGGCTGAAATTTGGTAAAATTGTATTCAATTTTTTTCCCGATATCATATCTCAAAACCAAAACTCCGAACAAATTCATTCTTACGCCTGTTCCTACATCTCCCAAGGTACTTAAGTAATGCGTGTCCCAGGCGCTTCCGGCATCAAAAAATAATGCTCCTCTTAAGCCCCAGAACCCTAGATCCAAAAACGGAAATTTAATGTTTATTTGATCAATTAATGGGAATCTTAATTCGGCGGAAGTAAGCCACATTTTTTCACCTCTTATGGACCATCGAGGCCAGCCTCTTAAATCCCAGCTTCCTCCCATAAAGTATCGTCTTGCTTCCTTACCCTGGTTATAAAATAGTGCTGCTCTAATTGCGAGTGCGGAACTATAACTAAACCTAAAGTACTGCCTGTAATCTGCAATTACCGAAAAATAATTTACATTACTGTATTTAATATCGCCGGTGTAACCTAAAAGAAATCTTGCTCTAATTCCGTCAAGCGGTCCTGTCGGTCCCCAAAGCGAATTATCAAATACATAAGATAATGAATTGCTTACAAGCAATGCTTTTCTTTCCATTATTCCTGCATAGATTTGTTTGTCGGAATTGATAAGTGAAACATTTGATTCAAGTCTTGAAAATTTTGAGAACGGAAAAAACATAGTAAAAAATCCTCCGAAGCTGCGTTCATAATAATATTCCTCGGATTCGGTAATGTCGTACCGGTTGCCGCTGAAATGAAAAACACCGTAGCCATAGTTTGCTCTTTGGCCTAAATTTACTCTCTCTAGCATTACGTTAAAGCTTTTTAAAATATCACTTTGAACTTGAGCCGTATTGTAAATGAAGAAATAATAATTATCGTTGCTTAAAAGATCGCTTAACGATAGTACGGCACCGCCCATAGTTCCGAAAACAGGATCGGTGGAAATTTGGCTTTCGGCATAATCCAGACTGTATTTCCGTTTATATTTTATACTCTCTTTTTCCGAATTTTTATTTAAAGACAACGGTTCCCATTTACCAATAACCGAATCCGTTTCGGTTCTTAATGCAAATGCAGTATCTAATTTCGTATCGTTAAGTTTTAAATCATAAAGATTGAATTCAAAATTCTCAAACCCGGAGAATGCAATTTCATTTGTATCGATATATACCGGGTTAAAAGCGCTGGTAATAAAGCTGGTTACTCTTTTCGCTTTATGCATAAATTGCCCGTTCACAATTTTCATTTCCCAAATGTTTCGCACGCCGTCATAATCGGATGTAAACAACATTGTTTTTTTGTCGGGAGAAATAACCGGAGAATAATTATTAAAATTAAAATATGTAATATATTTTATCTTATGCGTATTTAGATTAAAGGAAAATAAATTATAATTCTTTTGATATTTTCCTGCAGTTCTGTCAGATGAAAATAATATTTGGTTATTATTTATTCCGAATGCCGGATCACGATCGTCGTAAATATCGTTAGTAATTCTTGTTAAATCATTGCCATTTAAGTTTAAAATAAAAATATCGCTGAATCCTTTTTGATCGACGGCTTGGAAAACAACTTTATTACCATTGGAAGAAAACTTTGGAGAAGAAATAGAAATTAAAAACGGGTTCTGATAATTACGGATAATTTTATTTTCTTTAATTGAAAAGAAATGAATTGCATCCGTCCCGCCGCTTTTGGTTACAAAGGCAATTATTCCGCTTTTGGAGATATCAATTGAAGATTGAAATAAATGAAAAGATTCAAGCTCTTCGGATTTTTCACCTCTTAACACCAGTTCAGGTTTCTTTTTTTCATTTTCATCTTTATTTAATTCAAGCCTATATAATGAAGAGTAGCCGTCGCGGTTAGCAACAAAATACAAATATTCTTTCCCGTTTACTTTATATTTAACAGGTGAAAAATTAAAGCCGAAATCAGTCAATTTGTTTGATGCAAATTCCGGCGGAGCACTGTTCTTAATTAACGGATAATATTTTCTTTTTAAATAGAATGTCCAATTTTTATTTATTTCTTCAATGGATTGACCGAGAGTATAGGAAATTACTTTGTTAAAATTTGAGTACATCCAGAAGTTTTTTAGAATTTGAAGAACTTTTCCCTTACCGTATTCTTTTGCAACAAATTCCAGGAAGCTTTGTCCTTCCTTATACATTAAAAAAGTTCCGCTAATCTTATAAATATTTTTAAGGTCAAAAAAATTATTATTAATAATTGCATCTCTTAAAACCATTCTGGCTTGGGAGTCTTCTGTAGTTGAAACATATTCGGCTAGTCCCTCTGTGTACCACAAAGGCGGGTAATAATCGGACGGCAGTCTGTGATCTTTAAATATTCTATAAAGTTTTACAGCCATAAAGACATGAGTAAGCTCATGCCTGATTACATGACGAAATTCATGCAGCGAACCAGTGTTTGGTATTACTACCCTGCCTTTTAAATATTCAAAAAAGCCGCCGACACCTTCAGGAAGCAGTCCCGGAGTAGTATTAGTCTGCTCGAATTGATTTGAAGTATTGTAAAATATTAAAGGGATACGGTGGGAAATTACTTCGTTAAATCTAACTTTATATTCTTGGTAAGTTCTCTCGGCAATGGCAGCGCCAATGTTTGCAATCCGCTCCATCTCACCATAATAGTATACATTAAAATGCTTTGTTTTTAAAACTCTCCAATTAAATCTTTCATATTGAACTTTATTCCTCCCGAATGAATAATACTGTGCTTCTATACTACTGCTGATAAGAGCAATGAACAAGACTAAATATTTTAATTTATTAAACAAGTGCGTAAGCTTCCGGTTTTGTTATAACTAGCAACAAACGCAGCACTCAAGTTGATAGATTAAGCTTCCCCGGCGCAAGTTTAATTAAGACGGGTTCAAGATAAAGTTCAAGAGAAAAAACTAATTCCGAAAAATATTTTCAGCTTAACCTTTTTTTCAAAATATTAATATTCTCAATTTCCGTCGGATCAAAGCCTCTCAGTACTGCTAAATAATAAGATATCCAATCCGCTAAATAAATCAACTCCAATAATCGTAGCTTAAATTCCTTTTCTTCGCTTTTAAGTATAATAATTTCCGCACCGTTCTTTGCAGCCAATTCTGCGGTTATTTCAAATCTTCGTTTTATTTGAGAAGAATATTCCTCGTCTAGAATAGTAATTAATTTGGTTTGTAATTGTTTTTCCGCAAATGATTCCCAGCCAATAATTTCATTATGATTCAATTCCGGGATAACATTATGAAATGCATGAAGTTTGGAATTTTCATTGAACTGACATTTAAGCCTATAGCCCGCCGCTGAAGTTAAATCGGCAGCCGAATAAATCATCGGGATAAAGCCGATTAATGATTTTGCAAAATTAAAAGCCGTATTGTTTTCGGCAGAAAACTCATTTGCTTTGTTCTTCCAAATATTTACAATTTTGTTTACGATTTCACTTTGGTCCGGTATTAATTGTAATTCCTGAAGCACCCTGAGTAATGAAAAGAAGCTTAATCCTAAAGCATACCTCGGCTGGTAACCCGGCTGTATTTTAATTACGGGTATTTGGTTATCACTAGCAATTTTTTGGGCTTTCCCGCCGGTTGTTATACAAATAATGCTGCACCCTATTTTAACCGCTTCATTGAAAACGGATAGGGTCTCTTCCGTGTTGCCTGAGTATGATGAAACTATTATAAGAGTGTTTTTATCCGCAAACTTCGGTAAAAAATAATTGCGGTTTACATAAAACGGTAAATTCAATTCTTTATGTAAATAGTTCAGTATTAAGTCTCCGCTTATTGCCGAGCCGCCGAGACCTGTTACAATAATTTTATTAAAATTTTCTTTTTTAACATTTTTTAATTCGAATTGATTATTCCATGCAAATTCTATTTGCTTGTAAGAATTTTTTAATACATCAAATTGATTTTGAGGATCGTATTCCTTTACATAGTCTGTAAGTTTCATCTATTTCCTATATAATATTTCTGGTTCTGGTAATTGAATTATCTACAAAAAACTTTTCCAATTTATCGGTTATTTCTTTTTCGGTTGAACATGTTAGGCATTCATCGGCTAATTTTTTTGCTTTTTGAAATGAAATGCTTCTTATAATTCTTTTGGCATAAGGAATTGTCATTGGAGACAAACTTAAAATCGGAAGACCCAATCCGACAAGAAGCGGAATGGCAAGAGTATCCGCCGCCATTTCTCCGCATATGCTTATTGTTTTCCCTGCTCTTATAGTTTCATTTATTATATGACTTAAAGTTCTAATTACCGAAGGATGAAACTCCTGATAAAGATCGGAGACCAGGTCGTTGCCGCGGTCAACCGCCATTAAATATTGAATAAGATCATTTGTACCGATACTGATGAAATCAACTTCGCTTGCCAATTCATATGTAAGAACAGCGGCGGAAGGCACTTCTATCATAATTCCGATTTTTAAATTTTTATCAAACGCAATTTTTTCTGATTTTAATTCTTCCTTACAATCATCAATCATTTTAAGCGCTTTTCTTATTTCGGTTATAGTAGTAATCATAGGAAGCATAAAATATATATTTTTATTTTTGCTTGCCCTCAGAATTGCTCTTATTTGTGTTTTAAATAATTTTTCATTTTCCAGTAAAAGTCTTATTCCGCGTAAACCCAGGAAAGGATTAGGTTCGGAATAATCTAAAAATTTAAACTTATCTCCCCCGATATCAAAGGCTCTAACTGTTAAAGGCGAAGGATAAATTCTTGAGGAGAGGTTTGTGTAAATCCTGGTCTGTTCATCTTCACTCGGGAATTCCCCCATCTCTTCCAGTATCTGTTCGGTACGGTAAAGACCAATGCCTTGCGAACCGTTTGTAATTACTACATCAATTTCGCCAGTAACATCCACATTTGCATAAAGAGAAATTCGTTTGCCGTCTATCGTTTCCGCCGGCTGATCTTTTAATCCTTCAAGCCCTTTTTGAAGCTCAATTAAATGCTCTTGTTTTTTCTTAAAAAACTGAACTTGTTCTTCATCCGGTTTAACAATAACAAAACCATGGAAGCCGTCGACCACTATTGTATCGCCTTCTTTAATATATTTTGTTGCATTATGCGTACCGACAACAGCCGGAATATTAAGAGACCGAGACACAATTGCGGCGTGAGATGTCAATCCGCCGTGATCGGTTATAAAACCTCTAACATTGCTTCTTGAAAATAAAATTGTATCCGCCGGAGTTAAAAAACTGCTTACTACAATAATATCATTTGTAATATGCGACTGCCATCTTTTCTTTTGCAAGTTTCTAATTATTCTATTTTTTATATCATCTATATCGTTTGCTCTATCGTTCATATACAGTTCATGAGACTGCAGCATCAACTGCTGATACTTTGAGATCTCATCATTAACAATAAACTCAGGCTGTTTTTTTTCTTTTTCAATTCTAGATTCAATATTTTTAATCAGGACAGGATCGTCCAGTATCATTAATTGAGCTTCAAAAATTGCAGCGCGGGTACTGTCCATCTTTTCTTTGGCTAAAGCAAAAATTTTATTTAGTTCTTTTTTAGATTTATTTAAAGCTTCTTCAAAATTACATTTTGCTTCTTCGATATCTGTAATCGTTCCACCGTTAATTTCCAGAACTTCCTTTGTAAACAGGTATGCCTTTGCAATAACGATTCCCGGAGCAGCGGCTATACCGACAATTTTATTTTCCGCTTCTTTAAATATTTGTTTAAAGCCTTTCACAATTCGTCAAATCCTCTGTTAAAATAATCTGAAATTTCGGTGGCGGCTTTTTCTTCATCTTCGCCATCGAAAGTTAATAATAATTCGGAGCCCATTTCGGCAGCAAGAGTCATTACTCCTATAATGCTTTTCCCGTTAATGTTTAATCCGTCTTTCGAAATAAAAAATTCACATTTATATTTTGCAGCCATTTTAACAATAGTTGCCGCTGGTCTTGTATGAAGTCCCGCTTTATTAACAATTTTAACTTTTTTTTCAATCATCATTTATTTCTCTTGATTAGTGAATCAGCCAGCCAGCCGAAGATTTCTCTGTCTTCCTTTCTTTTTAATTTTTTTATGGAATTAAGAGCTTTATCATTATGTTTTTTAATTTCTTTTTTAGCATCGTCGAGCACACCTAATTCTGCGTACAAATTTTTATAAAATAGAATTTCGTCAGGTTTAATCCCTTTATTGCGGACAACTTTTTTTAATGCTTGAAGGTTTTTTCCTTTTGCCTTTTCCAGAGCCTTAATAAACAGGAAAGTTCTTTTTCCTTCAACCAAATCGCCGCCTACAAATTTACCGAATTCATTCTCATTTCCGGTGATATCAAGCAAATCATCTTGTATCTGAAATGCTATGCCGATACTTCTTCCAAAATTTGCCAAGCTGCTTATTTCTTTTTTGTTTCCGCCTCCGAGTATAGCACCTATCTTGCAGCACATTTCAACCATAGCAGCGGTTTTCTTTTCTATCATTATTTCATATTCTTTAATCGAAACATCTTTTGTCGTTTCAAAATCCTTATCCATACTCTGCCCTTCGCATACATCCACCAAACCTTTGGTAAATGCAGAAAGAATCTGTTTGGAATTACCGTTACAGTCTTTCAATAATTGCTCATATGCTACGGATAAAAGACTGTCGCCGGCTAATATTGCAGTACTGGTATCGTATTTTTTATGCAAAGTTAATTTATTTCGTCTTTTATCGGCATTGTCCATAATATCGTCGTGTACTAAAGTAAAATTGTGCAATAATTCCACAGCAACTGAAGCGTTGTACGCATTGCTAAATCTTCCGCCTACCGCTTTGGAAGAAAATAAAACCAAAAGAGGACGCAGCCGTTTTCCGCCCCCTTCGATAATGTATAGTCCCGGTTTATATAAAGAAGACGGAATTCTTCCTTCTAACGACTTAATTAATTTTTGTTCTACTTTTTTTCTTTCACCTTCATAAAGTGAATAAAATTTATCAGACTTCTCCCCGATCAATATAATTTATCCTTTCTCAATATCTTTTTATTCTGTAAATCGCTAATTAAATTCGAACCGGTTAAGAACATAATTTTTTTAATATTTTCAAACCAATCTTCAATTAATTTAACCACTCCGTCAACTCCCGATCTTTTCAACACCTGCAAAATTATTCTTGCGGAAGCAGTAATATCGGCACCAAGTGCATAAGCCTTTGCGGCATTGAAAGCATTGTTAATCCCGCCGGAACCGATCAGTACAAAATTATACTTATTTTTTAACTTATAAATTGTCCGCAGACAATATGATGTCGGCAATCCCCAATCCCAGAATTTATTATCGCTGTTGCCGCCGTTTCTTAAAATTTCAACTGCTGCCCAGCTTGTTCCTCCAGCACCTGCAACATCAATTCCTTTTACACCGATGTTTAAAAGACGCTCGGCAGATTTTTTAGAAATACCCGAACCGACTTCTTTAACGATTACCGGAATATCCAGATACTTAACAAGTTTTTCAACAGATTTTAGGAAACCTCTAAAATCAGGTTCACCATTATCCTGCAGTAATTCTTGAAGAGGATTGGCATGAATTACCATAGCATCAGCTTCAATTAAATCTTTAAGATAAAGTATACTATCGAAATTTTTAAACTTAACTATTTGGGCTGCACCGATATTTCCTAAAACCGGAATAGCCGGGGCATTATTTCTTAAAACTTTATATGATTGTATAAAACTTTTATTTTCAAGAGCCTGCCGCTGACTGCCGACTCCAATAGGAATATTTAATTGATTAGCAGCAACAGCTAACTGTGCATTAATATTTTCGGCCTCTCTCACACCGCCCGTCATACATGAAATTAAAAAAGGAAAATTTATTTTTTTATTAAAAAATTCCGTTTCAAAATTGATTTTATTTAAATCAACTTCCGTTATGGCGTCATGTACAAAATCATAATTCTCAAACCCTGTTGTCTTCTCCATAAAGGCAACATCATCCGTAAGGCAAAGTTCTATATGTTCTCTTTTTCTTCTTGAAATTAAATCGGGTTTGTCTGCCATTAAATTAGAATTTCTTAATAATATAAAATTTTTGACGGCAAGATATTAAAAATTAGAACAAATTTCCCATGTTGTCTTTACAGTTAAAAAGATCAATTTTTGATTTAATTGATATCCCAAACGTTTCATATCGAAATGCTGCCAAACGATTAAAGATTATATTTTTGGTAGTGTCATAATTTGTTTAAATCTTGAAAATTATTTTTTATCATCCCGAGCAAAGTCGAGAGATTTAATTAAATTAAAGAGTGTTATGGCTCGACTCCGCTCGCCATGACATCTTTTTGTAAAAATAATAATACAAACTAGGGCACTACCATATTTTTGATTTAATTCTTAATGTATTATTTTTCTGCCGATTTAATTGAGTATTTTCAATCCAAATTTATTTTAAACAAATAATGCTGCCTTACAATTATCCTAAAAAATAAAAGAGGAAAAAATGTTTAAAGGACACCCCAAAGGATTATTCGTTCTTTTCTTTACTGAAATGTGGGAACGTTTCGGATTTTATACCGTACTTTCGATATTTGTTTTATACCTCCAGGAAAATTTTCATTGGGATGCTGCAACCGTGGGGAATATATACGGTCTCTTTATTGCCGCAACTTTTTTTCTTCCTCTTTTCGGCGGTATGGTTAGTGACAGGCTTCTCGGTTACGGTAGAACAATTTTATTAGGTATCACTATTTCGTGTATCGGTTATGCTTTATTGGCAGTGCATACAACTGCTCCCGCTCTGCTTTTTACGGCATTAATCGTAATTGCAATAGGTAACGGACTTTTCAAACCGAATACTTATATCATTGTCGGTAATTTGTATGCCGGCTCGGACGGTTCGTTAAAAGATGCGGCGTTCAATATATTTTATATGGGAATAAATTTAGGCGCTTTCTTAGCTCCTATCGCTGCTTCATCTACCAAGAATTTTATGATGGAACATTTCCACTATACTCTTGCACATGCCTACAATGCTGCATTCGGGGTTGCTTCATTCGGATTGTTTATCGGAATAATTATCTTTTTAGCTTTTAAAAAACACTATAAGTTTGCTGATTACAGAAGTAAGGAAAAGGAAAAAGAAAATACGGAAGTAGTCTTAACTAAGGCACAGGAAAAAGAAAGGATAACAGCTCTGCTTATAATTTTTGCAATAATAATTTTCTTCTGGATGACTTACTATCAAAACGGCTATACTATGACTTTGTTTGCTAAAAATTACACGGTAAAAACAGTAAGCGGATTTACTTATCTTTTATTCGACCCGCTTTCACTTTTATCAATACTTGCGCTAATACTTTTTTTACCTTTTATATTCAAAAGCAAGGAAAGCATTAAGTCCAGAATTATAAGCGGATTGGTTACACTTGCTGCCGTAATAGTATTGTTCGTAGTATTGAATTTTCTTCCTTTACAAAACGATATTTCCCCGGAGAGTTTTCAATCCTTTAATCCATTATTCATTTTATTTTTAACACCGATTATAATTGCTTTTTTCGCATGGCTCAACAAAAAATCGAAAGAACCGAGTTCACCGGGAAAAATCGGTCTGGGTATGTTTATAACAGCTTTAGCATTCACTATTATGCTTTTCGCATCTCTCGGATTGCCGTCCGCAGCTAATGCTGCAACTTCTTCTTTCAGCCGGGTATCTCCTTATTGGTTAATATCTTCCTATTTTGTAATTACAGTTGCAGAATTGTTTTTGAGTCCAATGGGAATTTCATTTGTGTACAAAGTTGCTCCCCCGAGGATGAAAGGATCAATGATGGGCGGCTGGTTTGCCGGACAGGCTGTCGGAAGTTATCTTGCCGGATTCATAGGCAGATTTTATGTAAGCTGGGAACTCTGGCAGTTCTTCTTCCTTTTAATTATGACTTCGATTATTTCGGCATTTTTAATCCGGTTATTTCTAAAGAAATTAAAGGCAGCATCAGCTTCATAATATTAGGATGCAAATACTAAAGTTTATATAAACGGTATAACTTATTTATATAATGGCAATTATTCGATTTATATAATATTATCACTAATCACCAAAGGATATTTTAAATGAATAAACCACGTCTTAGCTTCATGCAGATCTGGAACATGAGTTTCGGATTTTTGGGAATTCAGTTTGGCTTTGCGCTTCAAAATGCAAATGTAAGCAGGATTTTTGAAACTTTGGGAGCAAAGATAGATGCAATACCGATTTTATGGATAGCTGCTCCGATAACCGGATTAATTGTGCAGCCGATTATCGGTCATATGAGCGACAAGACATGGGGAAGGCTGGGCAGACGCCGTCCTTACTTTTTAGCCGGTGCAATACTTGCCTCGCTGGCAATAATTATTATCCCAAATTCTCCAATCCTTTGGTTTGCTGCCGCTATGCTTTGGATTATGGATGCGTCAATCAATATTTCAATGGAACCTTTCAGAGCTTTTGTCGGTGATATGCTTCCTTCCGAACA
>CAZHBJ010000101.1:0-12304 GCA_964530445.1 uncultured Ignavibacteriaceae bacterium | reverse complement strand
TTATGTGATAACAAAGTTATGTTTGGATTGTAAAGATATAGCATGTACACAGGTTTGTCCTGTTGATTGTATTTACGAATATAAAGGCGATGATCCGTCAATTCCTAAAAATCAGCTTTTAATTGATCCTGATGAATGTATAGACTGCAATGCATGTGTCCCTGAATGCCCCTGGGAAGCTATATTTGAGGAAGATATGGTTCCTGATATATTTAAAGAAGATATTGAAATTAATGCACGTATTGTAGGCAAAAAAAGATTTGTTCCTAAAAGACCCGATGATCAAGAAATTCCTACTCCGGAAGAAGTAGAAGCAAATAAACAAAAATGGGGTTACAAAGGTTTTTAATAATAAATAAAGAAATTATTTTGTGTTGAAAATTATTTTTTCTTGCCTGAAATAGTAACAACCAAATTACGCCTGCTGCCGTAATTTCTATGTTCACAAAGATAAATGCCCTGCCATATTCCCAGATTAAGTTTTCCGTTAGTTATCGGTATTGTAAGGCTGCTTCCTAAAATTACGGATTTCAAGTGTGCAGGCATATCATCCGAACCCTCGGTAGTATGTCTGTAGTAAGAAGCATTTTCCGGAGCTAATTTATTAAAGTGAGTTTCCATGTCAATTCTTACGGTAGGATCGGCGTTTTCATTTATTGCAAGTGATGCCGATGTATGTTTAATAAAAACATTTAAAGTTCCTACTTCAACATTTTTTAGTTCGGGTAGTTGATTCAGCACTTCGTTTGTAATTAAATGAAATCCTCTTTTTTTTGAATCGAGTTGAATTTCCTTTTGATACCAATACATTAAAGTTTGAGCTAAATTTTAAATTAAAAAATCTATTCAGGTACGTGAACAAGAAAATATTGTTTTGCGGATTCACCTATCATTTTTGCTTCTTCAAGAGTCATATGCATATCATCCGGCGTCTCATCTTCATGTCCGGCTTCTATTACGGCCAGGTCCGAATTTTTTGCATTCTTAACCAGCGCTTCGCAGTATGCCGTATCTCCACCGTAACAGATTTTCATTCCCTTATATGTAAATTTAAAACCAACTGCAGGTACCTGCCGTGTTGTTATACCGTCATGCAAATATTCTTTGTGAATTACTGGAAACGGCTTAACCATGACGCCTTTGCTTTTAAAGCTTCTGCTGTCGTTAATAATTTTGAGATGAATATTATAAGGCAATGTTTTGTTATATACTTTTTTGAATGCATTATAAATGCTTTCGATTTCAATACAGCCTTTCGGAAAATGAATGGAAAGGGGAGATTGTTTGTGCATAACGCGCATGTATGTTAACAATGCCCAAACACCACCGACATGATCGTGATGCCCGTGTGTTATAAATAGGTTTGAGATATTTAAAATATTTTGTGTCCCTATTTCTTTGTTTAGATCGCGTAATATACCGTCTCCCGGATCTACAACAAAATGAGTCTTATCAGCTTTAACTAAAATTCCTGTAGCTATGTTGGGAATAGAACAGAAAATTTTAATTGAGAAATTTTCTTTGTTCCATTTTAGCGGATATTTTTGTCGAATCATATTCTTAAAAAATTATTTTCAATCTTTATTTTGATGGTATTTACAATCTATTGGATTTTTACAACGTGCAAAAATATTAAA
Source organism: uncultured Ignavibacteriaceae bacterium (assembly GCA_964530445.1). Taxonomy (GTDB): domain Bacteria; phylum Bacteroidota; class Ignavibacteria; order Ignavibacteriales; family Ignavibacteriaceae; genus FEN-1297. The sequence goes on along the minus strand of CAZHBJ010000101.1, from coordinate 10,667 downwards.
CGAATAATTTTCTACAACAAATCCGTATTCATTGCAAATTTCTTTAGGCAGTTCTTTAATTTTAGGATTTATAAACTCAACAATTCTGCCGCAATCCATACAAATTAAATGGTCATGCCGTTGCTTTTTAAAATTATTTTCATACTTGGTTAATTTATCTCCGAAGTTCCGTTTTATAAGCAATTCGCATTGGACTAAAAGTTCTAGAGTATTATAAACTGTGGCCCGGGAAACTCTGGATTTTCTATTTTTCATTAAGATAAACAAATCATCAGCTTGAAAATGGCCTTTATAATCCAGTGCAGCATTCATTACTTCAAATCTTTCGGGGGTTATTCTATTTTTAGCATTTTTGAGAAATTCTCTGAATATTTCTTCTGCTTGACGATTTTTCATTATTTAAATTCGTTTAGTTAAAATAAAAATATAACTGTCTATAATGATTATCAAGACAGTTCTCTAAATAATAAACTCCGGAATAATTTTCTGATAATAGACTTCGCAATAATTGCGAGAAAAATGTTTCTAATTAATCCCCAAGAATCTTAAACCATTTACAACAATAAATGTTAAAAAATATGCACCGGACGTAAATAGGACTAACTGCAGCATGGGAATTCTCCAGTTCCCGGTTTCTTTACGTGAAATTGCTAATGTCGAAATACACTGAAGAGCAAAAATAAAATAAATAATAAGTCCTATAATAGTTGCAGTCGTAAATAATTTTTTATCTGTACCTGCAATAGTTGCATGCCTCATTTCTTTTAATATGGAAGTTTGAAGAGTACCTTTGTCCCCCGTAACTTTAAAAATTAATGCTAATGAGCTAACAAAAACTTCCCTGGCTGCAAAGGTAGGAATTAACGAAACACCAACTCTCCAGTCCATACCGATCGGCTTCATTAAAGGCTGAATGAATTTGCCTAAATCCGCAGCATAAGAGTTAGATAATCTTTCCGAACTTATAAGTTGTTCGGCTTGTTCTTGTGTTAAATTGTGAGTATCTACTTTTGGATTATGATCCGGGAAATATGTTAAAAACCAGATTATTATAGATAAAAAAAGAATTGCTGTTCCGGCTCTCTTTACATACGCCATAGAGCTGTGATATGTATTTGTTGCTACTACCTGTAGTTTTGGAATTCTGTAAGTAGGAAGTTCTAGTATAAATGAAGAATTATCTTCTTCCTTAATAATAGTATTTCTAAACTTATTTGCTATACCTGCAACTATCGCAGAGCTTAATATGCTGAAAATATAAATACATGCCAATACCAAACCTGCAAGCCAAGACTTATTCATCGGAAATAGGAATGCTAGTAAAAGGGCATAAACCGGAAGCCGTGCACTACAACTAAGCAGGGGAATTATAAATATCGTTAATAATCTTTCTCTCTTATTAGGAATGGTTCGCGTAGCCATAATTGCAGGAATAGCGCAAGCGAACCCGGAAAGCATGGGCACGAATGATCTGCCGTTCAATCCAATTTTCGATAGCGGTTTATCTATGAGCATTGCACCCCTAGCCAAATAGCCTGTATCTTCCAGCAGACCGAGAATTAAAAACAAGATAATTATTTGGGGAACGAAAACTAAAACGGCACCTGTACCGCTTATTACTCCGTTTGCTATAAAGCTGCCCAACCAATTATTACCAATTAAAGTTATTGCTTCCGTAGATAAGTAACCGAAAAGGTCATCAACTAAATCCATAAGAGGCTGGGCAAGCCAAAATATGGATGTAAATGTAAACGACATTATTAAGAAAAATGTTACTAATCCCCATGTTTTATGTAGTAATATTCTATCTATTTTTAATGTGGTATTATCAAGTACATGATTACTGTTTTTTAAATTATTAATAACGTTTAATTGTTTATTGGCATTTTCTATATTCGAATAGTTACGGATTTCATCGGTATCCGATACTACCGTATGTTCTATCTTTTCTATTTCTTTATAAAAATCGATAAGTCTTTCAATCGGTAGATTTTCATTTATCCGGATAATTCCTTTTTTATCAAAGTTCCCGGAATTTTCTAAATTTTTTTCAATTGCTTTAATCAATGTTTCAACACCGTTGCCTGTCCTGCCGTCAATTTTAACAACGCCGCAGTTTAATTCTTTTCCTAATTTTTTTGTTGAAATATCTTTACCGCGGCGGTATAGAATATCCATCATTGTTAAAGCAATAATTACATTAAATTTCGAATCTATTAACTGTTTTGCCAATAATAAATGCCGGGATAACTGACTGGCATCAATTGTTACAATTATTAAATCCGGGATGCCGAAAGCAGGATGAGAATATAGCGAATCAATTGAGACACGTTCATCGGGTGAATTTGGAATCAAACTTACAATGCCGGGTGAATCCAGTATATTTCCTTCGAAGTTATATTTCTTTTGTATTTTACTTATTGAATACTCAACAGTAGCACCCGGATAATTTACTGTTTTATAATTTTTTCCGCTTAAATAATTAAAAAGAGTTGTCTTACCTGAATTAGGGGGACCGACCAGCGTAATTAAAGGATCGGTTACTGAAGTTTTGGTTATCATAATATTTTTATACACACAGCTTCATCTTTTCTTATAGCTACGATTGTTCCTCTTACTGAAAATGCAAGCGGGTCATTAAATAATGACATGTTTACTAATTGTATTTCTTGCCCTGGAGTAAAACCGAATTCTAAAATCCTTCTAGAAGAAGGATGCGATCCGTCAATACCGTTAATTACTCCTTTTTCACCATACTTCATTTCAGCAGCATTTCTCATCAGAATACTCAAATAATTTTTCCATATTATCAAGATTTAGTCTATATAAAAATAGAATAATGTGATTAAAAAATCAACAAATATTTTATTACAATGTAAATTGTAATTATATTTTTAAATATAAAATATTATTTAGAATTGAAGAAAATATTGCTAAAATAAATTAGATACTAAACTATATATTAAATAAATTTAACACATAAAGTTTCAGAATTTATTCTTGAGTGGTTCAAATGAGAAAAAAACAGCATAATGAGTCATTGAATATAGCACCTTCAAATAATAACACACGTAAAATTGAATCTGTAATGCACGAATCGTGTGCTATATACAGATTAAATTTAAAAACACAAAAATATGTTTATATAACCGGAGAAATTGAAAATATTACCGGATATAAAAGCGAAGATTTTATCAAAATTGATTTAGATGAAATTATTCTGAAGAAAGAAAATATATACCGGGATGATATTAAATCTAAAAAAATATTTCCCAATATATATATAGAGAAATATTTAATTAGAACTAAAAAAGGGAAGGAAAAATGGATATATGATAAATATTTATTCGAAACCGATGAGCATGAGGTTAATAAATATAAAACAGGAATTATAACTGAAATAATACAGAGCGAAAATTTTTTAGAAAATACTTTTTTAAAAAATGGTGATCTTAATAAAATCTTAAATCTTGCCGAAGTTATAATATTAGTGCTCAATAAATCAGGGGATGTCAGCTTTATTAATAAATCCGGGTGCAGAATCTTGGGTTATAAAGAAGAAAATATTTTAGGGAAAAATTGGTTTGACAATTTTATTCCCAAGCCGAAAAGTAGAGAACTAAAAAGCTGGTTCAAAAAAATTATAGAAGAAAAAATTGAATTTAAAGAATCCCATGAAAATACGGTTAAACTTTATTCGGGAGAAGAACGCTTAATCAAATGGAGAAACTCATATTTAAGGGATGAGGAAAATAACATAATTGGAATTGTTAGCAGCGGGATGGACATTTCCGAGATAAAGAAAGACGAGAAGGTTCAACAAATAATCTATAAAATTCTTCAAGCTGCCAACTATGAGAGCAATATAAATGATTTTTTTAAGTTTATACGTTCTTCGGTCGGTGAGCTTATGCCGGTTGAAAATTTTTATATCGCTTTATATGACAGGGAAAACCAGATGATAAATTTTCCTTATTTCGTTGACCAGGTTGATGAAAATATTCCTCCGCAAAAGTTTGGTAAAGGTCTTACGGAATATGTATTGAAAACCGGTGAACCTTTACTTTTAGATAGAGCAAAGGACGAAGAGCTTGTAAAAAAAGGGGAAGTTGATCTGGTTGGATCCCCTACGAGTATTTGGCTCGGTATACCTCTTAAAATTCAGGATACTACGATAGGTGCACTTGTAGTGCAGGATTATAATTCCGAAAAAACTTATGGAGAGAAAGAACAAAAAATACTTGAAATGATTTCTTACGCAATTTCGCGTGCAATAGAGAGGAAGCGTGTTGAGCAGGAGCGTGCAGAATTAATAGAAGAGCTTAAAGAATTAAATAACTCAAAAGATAAGTTAATATCCTTGATTTCCCATGATCTTAGAAGCCCCTTCAATTCTCTGCTGGGCTTCTCTGAAATTTTAACTACCGAATATGATACCTTAACTCATGATGAAATACAAGAATATTTAAAAGTAATTCATGAAGCTTCCAATAATTTATACGGGATGACGAATAATCTGCTGCATTATTCCCGTATACAAATGGGCAGAATTGAATTTAAACCGAAGAAACTCAAATTGCTTAAAACTATAAATAGAAGTCTAAATTTATTAAAGGGGAATGTGGTTAAAAAACAGATAAATCTTTCATTAAATGTTGATAAAGATTTGGAAGTATTAGCCGACGAGGATATGCTTAATTCCACAATTCAAAATGTAATATCGAACTCAATAAAATTTACGGATAAAAATGGTGATGTTTATGTATCGGCAAGAGAAATTATTGAAACTTCCGGGAAAACTTTCGTAGAAATTACTATTAAAGATACCGGAGTGGGAATAAGTAAACAGGACCTAGAGAAAATTAAAAAAGATTTAATCTTCTCAACCCCTGGCACGGAAAGAGAATACGGCACTGGTTTGGGCTTGGTATTGGTAAAAGAATTTATTGAAAAAAACGGGGGTAAAGTTTGGATTAATAGTATAGTAAATGAAGGTACGACATTTATTTTTACTCTGCCCGCATCTTAAAAAAAAGCCTTTCGAAATATGAGAGATAGAAAAGATTAAGTTCATCTACCGCCTTTAACAAAAATCCTTATATAAGTTGTTGTAAAACACAGTTTCTATAATTTAATTCATTGATTGTTGAAATAATTTTAAGTAAATATTGACTCAATCAATAACTTATTGAAACAACAATTTTGATTGATCCGGGTGTGTCAAATTATATGTGAAATTTTAAACAAATAATTTAGACAATATTAATCAAAATAATTAATGATAAATATTAAATAAAATTAAGGATAAAATAATGGCAGCCAAAAAAATTCTAATGATTGTTGGAGATTTCGTTGAAGATTATGAAGTGATGGTACCATTTCAAATATTAACAATGGTAGGCCATCATGTAGATGCTGTTTGCCCTGATAAAAAAGCAGGAGAGACCGTAAAAACTGCAGTTCATGATTTTATAGGCGATCAAACTTATGTAGAACTAACAGGCCATAGATTCAAATTAAATAGTGATTTTGATAAAGTTGAACCGGAAAAATATGATGCTTTGGTAATTCCCGGAGGCAGAGCACCTGAATATCTTAGATTGAATAAAAAAGTAATTGAAATCGTAAAACACTTTAAAGATAAACCGATTGCAGCAATTTGCCATGGTCCTCAAATTCTGGCTGCTGCCGATATGCTAAAAAATAAGCATATGATTTCATACCCTGCTGTGGGACCTGAGTGTATAATTGCAGGCGCAAAATACGGTGAAGTTAGTACAGGAGCAGATAACGCTGTGACGGACGGAAATTTAGTAACTGCACCTGCTTGGCCGGCACATCCTGAGTGGATGAAACAATTTTTAAAAGTACTTGGGTCTAAAATAGAACCTTAATTTTAAAAAATGAAAGCAGTTGTTTTAAGTTATTTAATTCAGTTTTTTATTAAAAGTGAATAAATCCTCTAAATAAATAAGTCCAAAGGAAAAGCTTTTATGAATTAATTAAGTATCCCAAGATTTTGACATAGAAAAAGAATAAAAATTTTTGTATATAATAACGTAGTTCATTTAAAGAGAAAAGGTGTACTAATTATTCTCCTTGATACAGCGATTTTATGGTTTAGTTAATGTTTAATTGAAAATAAAAAATCTTAAATGTAACCTTGAAAATGCATTTATTGGTTTTTAATTATAAGGAGATAGCATGGAGACGATTTTCGATCATAATGTTACAGGGGTGGAGCTTGAAGTATTAAATTCATTCATTCCGAGCAGACTCATTAGAAGTAAAGATAAATACATGGTAAATATAGATCTTGATAAAAGTAATGCGGACCTTTATCATCTGTACATGCTTCGCGGTGAGAATAATAAAGCCGAATCTTATCTGAAGAGAATTAAAGATCCCGAGTATAAATATATTCTCTCTTCATTTTAATACCCGGAATGATACTTAATCCAAATATAATATTGAATAGAGAGACTATGTCTTGTAATCCCTCTATTCAATATATTATATATTCGTGTAAAATAATTTAATCAAATTAAAAATAATTTTATTCTAATCTTTTTTAAGATTGAATATCTTTCTTCATCGTTTCATATTCTTCTTTAGTAATCTCGCCTTTGGCATATCTAAGTTTTATAATATCTAACGGATTTTCTTTTTCTCGATGCATGTTATGATTTGTATAAGAACGGTTTGATCCCCGTACGATTAACCAGACTATCAGTCCAATTATAACCATCCAGAAAATCCCATGATTCCAAAAATCCATCCAAAAGAAATTTTGAAACATAATAGATTCCCTTTTTTTTATAAAATATACTAATTTTTTTATTAATGGGCGAATAAAGAATAAAATATAAGTATCTTTTTACCTTTCAGCAAAAGCTATTTAATGCTGCAAAATAATTAATTGTGAATAAGACAATTAGTAATTAACATTAAAATTACCGATAAACTGAATTATAAAGAGTATAACTGTTAAATGACTTCTAATAATTTATTGAAAACTTATATTATTTATTTTAGTTTTTATTAATTTTATCCACATTGTTTGATAATATTTTGAAATGGGGCCTAAGATGGAAAGAAAGTCATACCGGGTCACGAAGGCAGGATCACTTAAAAGACTTAAGGTTGTAAACGAAAATATTAATGAACCGGCCGAGAATGAGGTTTGTGTTGAAATTAAAGCCATAGGTTTAAATTTTGCCGATGTATTTACAATAATGGGTTTATACAAAGCGGCTCCTAAGAAGGATTTTATTCCCGGACTTGAATTTTCAGGAATTGTTTATGATAAAGGAAGGAAAGTAACAGACTTAGAAATAAATCAAAGAGTAATGGGTGTTATAAGATTCGGCGCTTTTACAAACCGCCTGAACATTGACCATAATTATTTACAAGCTTTGCCGGATGATTGGTCATTTGAAGAAGGTGCAGGTTTTTTGGTACAGGCTTTAACAGCTTATTATGCTGTTGTACATCTGGGTAATGTTAGTAAAAATCAGACTGTCCTAATTCATAGTGCTGCCGGAGGGGTTGGGATTTTTGTTAACCGGATAGCAAAAAAGTTTTCTGCATACACAATTGGCACTATAGGCAGTCCTTCAAAAATTGATTTACTGAAAAAAGAAAACTGCGATCAAATTATAGTAAGGAGTAAAGATTTAAAAGAGCAGCTAAAGGAAAGTCTAAACGGCAGAGAGTTGAATTTGGTTATGGAAAGCATTGGCGGTAAAGTGCAAAAAATAGGATTTGATCTTCTAACACCAACGGGCAAAATGGTAATTTACGGATTAACAGATTATTCTTCGCCGACTTCAAGCCCAAATTATATAAAGCTGGCATACAGATTTTTAACAAGACCAAAAGTTGATGGATTAACTCTTGTGGAAAATAATAAATCCTTAATGGGTTTTAATCTTATTTGGCTTTATGAGCGAGTTGATATGTTAAAGGAATTTTTAAATAAAATTAAAGAATTAGAAATCGGAAAGCCTTATATTGGTCATGTTTTTAATTTTGAGGAACTGCCCGATGCAATATCATTATTCCAATCAGGTAATACGAAAGGTAAAGTTATAATTAAAGTATAAAAATCTATTTTTATGCGCTTAAATTTTAATATAACTTATTGAAGCTGAATAGAAATCCGTTAAGCTAAAATTCTTTGTACTTGTTGCGGAAATAATAAAATATTCTGTTTAATGAATTCATTTATTTTAGATTGAAAGAAGAGGTTAAAAATAATTATGAATTTAGCGGTTAAAGCACTAAATAAATATAGAGAAATTTTCATAGATGAACCGCTGCTTTTCCGTTCACCGGGAAGAATTAACTTGATAGGCGAGCATACGGATTATAACATGGGATTCGTTTTGCCAGCAGCAATTGATAAGGCAATATATTTTGCGGTTAATAAAAGAAATGATAATAGTTGCAAAATATTCTCTCTTGATATGAATGAATATTTCGAATTTAAATTAAGTGATTATAAAAATTCAGATAAGCACTGGCCGAATTATTTAATAGGCGTTGTAGATCAATTAATTAAAACCGGTTATACGATTGGAGGATTTAATTGTGTTTTCGGCGGAGATATTCCTATTGGCGCAGGACTATCTTCATCCGCAGCTATTGAAGCCGGTATGGCTTTTTCTTTAAACTATCTTTTTAATCTCGATATAAAAAAACTTAATCTCGTAAAGATGGCACAGAAAGCGGAAAATGATTTCGTTGGAGTTCAATGCGGAATAATGGACCAATATGTTAATATTTTTGGTAAAAGCGGAAATGTTTTACGAATAGATTGCCGTTCTTTAGAATATGAATATTTTCCATTCCAGTTTGAAAATGTATCGGTTGTACTTTTTGATTCTAATGTATCTCACTCATTAGCCTCCTCAGAATATAACAAACGGCGTCAAGAATGCACAGAAGGAGTCTCAATTATAAATAAAGATCATCCTGAGGTGCAAAGCCTTAGAGATGTTAATCCGGGGTTGCTTTTTGAATATAGAACCTTAATGACTGAAATTGTTTACAGCCGTTGTAAATATGTTGTAGAAGAAAATGAAAGGCTGTTCAAGGCCTGCAATGCACTTACTAATTATGATTTGAATTTATTCGGATCATTAATGTATCAAACTCACGAAGGGCTAAGCAAAGATTACGAAGTTAGTTGTAAAGAACTGGATTATCTTGTTGAAATAACAAAAGAAAATCCTTCGGTTTACGGTTCAAGAATGATGGGCGGTGGATTCGGCGGTTGTACAATCAATTTAATAGAAAATGATGCTATTGAATCAATCGGCAAAACAATATCTGAAAATTATAATAAGAAATTTGGATTGGAAGCGAAAGTTTATGTAACAAAAATAAACAGTGGCACAAATATAATTAAGTTAAATGAAAATGCAGAAATTTGAATTAAATAATCAACCTCATAGAAGAAAAAATATTTTAACGGGGGAATGGGTTCTGGTTTCTCCACATCGTGCATTGAGACCCTGGAAAGGGGACATATCTAGAACCTCTTCTGAAAAGAGAAGGGAATATGAACCGGACTGTTACTTATGTCCGGGAAATAAAAGGGCCAATGGTGAATATAATCCCGATTATAAAAGTACTTATGTTTTTACAAATGATTACCCGTCGCTTTTGGAATTTGAACAAAATAAAAAAATGAATAAAAAAAATCTTTTAATAGCAAAGAGTGAAAGCGGAATATGCAAAGTTGTAAATTTTTCTCCAAGACATGATTTAACCCTTGCGGAAATGGAAGAGAAAAATATTGAAAAGGTTATTACTGTTTTAAAAGACGAATACAAAACTATAGGTGCAATACCTGGAATTAATTACGTTCAGATTTTTGAAAACAAAGGTTTGCTCATGGGAAACAGCAATCCTCACCCTCATTGTCAAATATGGTCTCAAAAAAGTATTCCGGGAGAAGCCGCAAAAGAATTGAAGCAATTTAAAAAATATTTTCAAACTTACAATACAACAATTTTAAATGATTATTTAAAACTCGAATTAAAGCTTAAAGAAAGGATCGTTTACAAAAACGATTCATTTGTAGTGCTTGTGCCTTTCTGGGCAGTATGGCCATATGAAAGTATTATCATCTCAAGTCGAAAAATATCTAATCTGCTTCAGTTCAATAAAAACGAAATAAAAGATTTTGCTAATGCATTAAAAATATTAACCGTTAAATATGATAACCTATTTAGAACTTCTTTCCCTTATTCTTCGGGAATACATCAATCTCCGACAGATGGAAAGAAACATAAAGAATGGCATTTCCATATGCATTTCTATCCGCCGTTGTTACGATCGGCGAGCATAAGAAAATTTATGGTAGGTTATGAAATGCTTGCAGAACCACAGCGTGATGTTACTCCCGAGTATAGTGCAAAAATTTTAAGGGAATTGCCTGATGTTTATTATAAGGAAATAATTAAAAAGAACAATTGAATTATATAATTTCATTATCAGTAAACTTCTTTCCCAATTCTCATTTATATATCATCAAAGATATTGATCAATCCTTGTTTGAGGGATTCTCAATTAAATAATAACATTATTAAATATGCTAATATTTTTAATGATGAAATAATTTAAAAAAATTTCATTTATTTGAATTAAAAAAATTATTT
>CAZHBJ010000100.1:0-12323 GCA_964530445.1 uncultured Ignavibacteriaceae bacterium | reverse complement strand
ATAATTCATTGGGGATTTTATCCGTGGCAATTAATTACATACCAGTTTATGCATGGCGGTTTTTGGCACATCGCACTAAATATGTTTGCGCTTTGGATGTTTGGAATGGAAGTTGAAAATTTGTGGGGATCCAAAAAGTTTTTAACTTTTTATTTAATGTGCGGAGTTGTAGCCGGAATTTTTCAGCTTATTCTTCCTCCGTTATTTAACGAACAATTAGCCCCGACTATCGGCGCATCAGGTGCCATATTCGGTGTTCTTATCGCTTTCGGGATGATGTTTCCAAATAGATATATTTACCTTTGGTTTTTTCTACCGATTAAAGCTAAATATTTAATTACCGGTTTTGTACTTTTAGAATTATTTTCCATTCCTCAAGGCGGAAATATTGCTCATCTTGCGCACCTCGGCGGAGCATTTGCAGGTTTTGTTTATATAATGCTGGACAGAAATTCGAATTTTTCTTTCAGGAATATCTTCGGCAAATCATCATACAACCGCGGCGGAGGAAATGTATTTGATTCGTTAAAAAATTCTGCAAATATTTTTAAGAAGAAAAGCGATAACGTTGAAGAAGCAAGATTTTATGAAATTAAAGACGATAAGGATGAACCGGAAGTAACTCAAGCTGAAATAGATGCAATTTTGGACAAAATCAGCCGGTCGGGTTATCAGAATTTAAGCGAAAAAGAAAAAAAGATTTTGTTTGAAGCAAGTAAAAAAATGAAATAACAATTCCTGCTAAGAAGGACAAATTTTTATTTTAAAAGGGTCTAAATTATTAGTCTGTATATTGCCAAAGTTGATTAATAAAAATCGTAAATATCTAAATCTTTTTAATTCAATTCTTCTTTTTGTCATACTTATTTCTTTCATAGAGCTTTTACCTGGATGTTCAAAAAACAAAGTTATTAATGAAGATAAGTTTGTAAAAGTATATGCCGATTTGGTAATTCAACAGGATACATTAAAAAATTTATCTGTAAAAATTGATTCCCTTAAACAAATAGTTTTTAAGAGATACAACGTTACGGAAAAAGAATATAAGAAGACTATAGAATATTATAATAATGATCCGCGTAAATGGGAAGAATTTTTTAAAAGGGTGAAAGGGTATTTAGAGGAGCTTAATAAAAAGAATGTGAAGTAGATTTATATTTTGCTACTGCTATTCTAATCAATGGATAAGTTATATTGTTCGGCAGCTTTTCTTTTAAATCTTTTAAATCTGTATAACCTTTTTCTATCTCTTTAATTATAACTTCAAGTTCATCTTCCTTAAATAAATGGCTTACATCAACATCATGCTCATATTCTAAAATTGTTTCTATCTGCATAGATATAACCGCCTCAGATAATTTACGAAGAGAAGCAATATCTTTTAATGAATAGCCGTCGGTTAAAAGTCTGAAAGTTTCATGTATATTTGAAGGAATAGTACGTAATTCCTTTTTAGTCTTTGCTGAATTATCTTTTTTACTTTCTTCGAATTCCTTCACTGCCTCAAGAATATCGCTGCCTAATTTGTTAAACATCCTATTATTAAAACCGTCAATCATCAACAAATCAGTTTTAGTCTTCGGATATTTGGAGGAGATTTCTTTTAGAATTTCATCGGGGCAAATTAGATAACCTGTCTGCATAAATTTTTTAGAAGCTTTTTTCCTTACCTCTTTTAACAAATTAAAAAGCTCAATGTTATTTTCATACTCAGGCTGTTCGATAAATTCATCTTTTATTAAGTCATTTTCTTTTAAAAAATCCAGACCTTTCCCAGATAAATTAAGAGACTTATTCTTTTCGTTTTTCTCAATAAAACCTTTTTCAATAAGATTATGTAAAATTAGTTTTATATCGTTTTTATTGTAATTTGCACATGCGCCGAATGTTTCCAAGCATTTGTATTTCTCTAATTTCGTATTGCCTGCTGCTGCCGAAATTACTGTTGTTTCGCTTATCGAGCCTTTAACCGCGTAGAATGTTCTCAATAATATTTCTTTTATATAATTAGCAGATGATTCCGGGATAGTTTCTTGTGTTTTGCAGTTATCGCATTTGTTACAATTATAATCATCAATATTTTGACCAAAGTAATTAAGAATAAATTTAAATCTGCATTCATCGGAATATACATAATCAACCATACGGTCTATTTTTCTTTGCATTGAAAGATAGCTTTCATTAATCTTTTTATAATCAAGAAGCAAGCGGTTTGAACTTACCCGCGGCGATGTAAGTAAAACATTATCTTTTGAAATAGGTTTGAAAAATGAAATGATACCGAGATTGTCGAGGGTTGTAAACGTATCCTCTATCTCTTTTTCGGTTAAACTTAAAATAACGGCTGTCCGGGATATTGAAATTTGTACGGGCTGCGTAAATATTTTACTTCCGTATTCTCTTAATAAATACAAAACAATTATTTTAATTAAGCTATTAGATGATTTTTTTATAAACTCTTTAAGCTTATTTTTCTCCATGTTTATATTTATTTTGGTACGATTATCAAACTCAGACGCCTGCCTTAAATAACCGCCTCCTTCCAGTATTCGTAAAGTTGAATAAAGGAGTCCTCTGGAAACTTCTTTTTTTGCATAAGCTGAAATGTATTCCGGATTGATAATTATTTCTTTCTCGGAAATATTACCGACTGCAACCTGTCCATAATCGCAAATGGCATCGTATACTTGTTGAATAAGAGTTTTATCAGGATGAGAATTTGCCAAAAAGAAATTTTGGATATTGATATCCGAATCATCATGAAGCAAATAAACGTAGGAAGCTTTTCCGTCTCTTCCGGCACGTCCAATTTCCTGGTAATAATTTTCTATTGAGCCCGGCGTATTAAAATGAATTACAAGCCGAATATTTTTTTTATCTATTCCCATACCGAAAGCATTGGTGGCGGCAATAACAGGCGTTCTACCGTCAATAAAATCTTCCTGTATTTTTTTTCTTTCCTCTGATGCTAGACCGGCATGATAGTAACTGCATGATACTTTATGCATATTCAGATAATCTGAAATTTCTTCGGCTCTTTTTCTGGATGCGGTATAGATTATGGCAGGAGTCTTAAAGCGTGAAATTAATTCCAGACATTTTTCTTTTTTCTTTTTTGTTAAAATAACGTTCAATTCTAAGTTTTCTCTTTCAAAACCTCTTACAAATAATTTAGGTTCCTTTAAACCCAATTGATTAACTATATCTTTTACTACTTCCGGAGTAGCTGTCGCGGTGAATCCGGAAATTTTCTTCACGGATATATATTGAATGAAGTCTTTAATTTTTGTGTAGCTTGGTCTAAAACTGTGTCCCCATTCGCTAATACAATGTGCTTCGTCTACAAATAAATAAGAAGGATTAAGTGATTTTATCCTATCGGCAAATTCGATACTTTCCAGTCTTTCGGGGGCAACATACAGCAGCTTAATTTTCCCGAAAGAAATATCTTTTAATACCTCTTCTGTTTCGTAGAATGATAAGGTACTGTTTATAAAGGCTGCAACATGTGCAATCTTGTTAAGTGAATCCACCTGGTCCTTCATTAAAGCTATTAAAGGGGAAATAACGATGGAAAAATCCGGTGAAATTAGAGCTGGAATTTGGTAGCATATAGATTTTCCGGCGCCTGTCGGCAAAACACTTAGTACATTCTCTCCTTTAATTATAGCAGTAATTATTTCCAATTGATTTTGACGGAAAGAACTGTATCCGAAATATTTTAATAATGCTTCTTTTGGTTCCAAAAAAGTCTCGAAGAATTAATACAGAGAAATATCTTGAAAGTTTATTAAAAATACGAAAATTATATATAATACTTAAAGCTAAAGTAGCTGAGATTCAACGAATGATAAATATTTTTTCGGAGATACGGGAAAATTTCTACTTTTAAATTATTATTTTTTAATTGGTTGCAACACGTAAATCAATCAATCATTCGTCTTTTTTTTCTTATATTTAAAATTATAAAAAATTACTTAGGGAATTCCATGAGTTTAAACACTGTCGAAGTAAACGACCTTACCAAGGTGTATACTTCATCTTTTGGTAAAAAGAAAGTTGAAGCTCTTACAAAATTAAATCTTTGTGTTAGTAAGGGGATGATCTTCGGTCTTTTAGGACCAAACGGGGCGGGAAAAACAACACTAATTAAATTACTCCTGGGTATAATTTTCCCCACTTCAGGTTCGGCCAAAATTTTAGAAAAAGATATTTCAAATTATCGCATAAAAAATAGAGTCGGTTATTTGCCGGAAAATCATAAATATCCAGCTTATTTAAAAGGAGGAGATGTTTTACAATTTTTCGGAAAGCTGAGTGACTTGGACGGCGATTATTTAAAAAAGAGAGTTGATGAACTATTAGAGATGGTAAAGCTTTCCCAGTGGAAAAAAACAAAAGTAAAAAATTATTCAAAAGGAATGATGCAGCGTTTGGGACTTGCTCAGGCCATGCTGAACGATCCTGAACTTATTTTTCTTGATGAACCGACAGACGGTGTTGATCCGATCGGAAGAAAAGAAATAAGAGATATTCTGCTTGAACTTAAAAACCAGGGCAAAACAATTTTTCTTAACAGTCATTTACTTTCCGAAGTTGAATTGATAACTGACAGGGTTGGAATTCTGAATAAGGGTAAACTTCTAAGAGAGGGTACGGTTAAAGAATTAACCGAGAAAAAAGAAGAATATAAATTAAGCGTTGAAGGCGATGGTATTGATAAACTGTCTAATGAAATATTGAACAACATAAATCTTACTAAAATGCAAAACGGGTATTATTCACTTCGTGTTGAAAACACTCAAGAACTAAATAGAATTCTAGATCTGCTGAGAAATAACGGCGTTGTTATTAAGGAGTTTTCTCAGCAAAAAAACACTCTTGAAGAAATGTTCATTTCTTTAATTCAAGATGCCGAAAAGGAGAATGCAGAATGAAAAATACTCTAATAATGATGTGGTATACTTTAAGAGAAGCGATGGCAAGAAAGGTGTTTATTTCATTTTTTATTATTTCCAGTATTGCTCTTTTAATTATGATACTTGTATTCTCAATGGCGGATACCGTTAATATTATTGCTGGTTTTAAAGGTGCAAATCAAAACTCTCCGGTTCATCAAGTTACCATTGCGCTGGAGTTGATGATAGTTGCTCCGCTTTCCGGAATAGGGTTACTGCTTGCAATCTTTTCAAGCGCAAGCTTTGTCCCCGTTATGCTTGAAAAAGGTAACATAGATTTACTGCTGTCCAAACCTGTTTCACGTTCCCAATTAATCTGGGGAAAATTTTGGGGCGGTATTTTAGTAGTCTTTTTGAATATTGCATACCTGGTAATAGGTGCATGGTTAATTATTTCTATTAAATTTTCACATTGGGATTTTTCTTTTTTACTAATAATTTTTACAATTACCTTTACTTTCGCCGTACTATATTCACTTATAATGCTTTTCGGCGTACTTACAAAAGGGCAAACTCTAGGCATGATGGTAGCATATTTTATTTTTATTCTGCTTAGCCCGATTTTATCTTCAGGCCACTCTACTTTTAATGCCTTAATTCAAAGTAAAATTTTAAGAACCTTAATTGATGTTTTTTATTACATTATTCCTAAAACTTCGGAGTTGATGGGTAAAATTACTCTAGAACTTGCTACAGGGGGAGGTATAAAAGATTATCAGCCGATACTTACCTCATTAGCTTTTTTAATACTAACTATGGGAATAACAATCTCAATTTTTAGAAAGAAAGATTTTTAAATAATTCAACTTTATTTTGAATAAAAGACAAATTCAATTTTAAAATTTTTTTTTATTTAATGCGGATTATTTCAATCTAAATAGAAGTAAATTATTTGTAAAACCAGTAATAAATTAGTGTGGCGGTTCATTCACATTCCGGTTTTTACCTTATAAAATAAATCAAAAATGGGTTTGGGTTTTATAGCTTAAATTTTCAAGGTGATTTTAATTGCCTTAAATATTTGTTTGGTAATTATTTAAATAGAAAGTTATGCAATTAAATAATTATTCTAAATAATTGTCGATTGAATAGTACTATTGGCATATTAATTGCTAAATTTAGTGCATTAAATTAACTTATAATAAAATAAGTAGATTACATTGAAGAAAACCTTGATGCAAAAAATTATAAGTTAATGAATTTGTTTAGTTAAATACATTTTTAGATGAAATAATTTAGGATGAATTATATGCAGGAGGAGAACTTAAGGTTAGAAGATCTTTTAGGCAGAACAAAACTTGCCGATGCCGGTCCTGGGATTATAAATAATGTTGCTATTATCGGAGCCGGTGTTATGGGACAGGGAATTGCACAGACAATTGCCGCCAATGGAATTGAAGTTTTAGTCATTGAAAAAGATGCTGTACACTTAAATAATGCAAAGGAAAATTTAGACGAGTCGATCGACCGCGAAATTAAACGATGGGCTATGACTCAATCCGAAAAGAAATCAATTTTAAGCAGAATTAAGTGGGATGACTCTTTCAATCAAATTAATGATTATGATTTGATTATTGAAGCAGTAGATGAAGATTTTAAATTGAAACAGCAAATATTTACCGATCTCGATGCCATTGCAAAGAAAGAAACAATTTTCGTATCGAACACTTCTACATTAAGCTTAACAAGATTAGCCGAAACAACAAACCGTCAGGATAAAATTATAGGAATGCACTTTCTTCACCCGGTTCCAAAGATTCCGGTAGTAGAACTTATTAAATGTTTGCATACCTCAAATAAAACAGTAGAAATTGTTAAGGGTTTTACGGCAAAGATTGGAAAGACACCTGTTGAAGTTTACGAGTATCCCGGGTTTGTAACAACAAGAGCAATTGTGCCGTTATTGAATGAGGCTATGTATATCCTTCTGGAAGGTGTTGCAACAGCAAAAGATATTGATACGGCAATGAGATTAGGCTATAATTTTCAGTACGGACCGCTTGAAATGGCTGATATGATGGGACTTGATGAAGTGCTTGCCTGGATGGAAACATTATGGAAAACGTTGGGCGAAGCCCGCTATAGAGCCTGCCCGATATTAAGAAAGCTGGTCCGGGAAAGAAAGCTCGGTAAAAAAACCGGTGAAGGTTTTTATAAATATGATGAAAACGGACAAATCATTTAATTTGTCAATTCATTTATTAAAATATTCATTCAATTATGCTTACTTTGTTTAGTACCGGCGTTAAAAGTTTATTTAAATATTTTAAAGAGAAAAAATAAATCATTTAGGAAATTATATAAAATGAAAGTATTAATTCTAAATTGCGGTAGCTCATCTATTAAATATCAATTTATTGATACGGAAGAAAAAGTCGCTCTTGCAAAAGGTTTGGTTGAAAGGATCGGAATGAGCAGTGCGGTCCTTTCTCATAATCGTTCTGACGGAGACGGCATCAAAATAGTCGGTGAAATATTAGATCATTCAATTGCTATAGAATATGTTTTAGGTGTAATGCTAAGTAAGAACCACGGAGTAATTGAAGATAAAAGTGATATTGAAGCTGTTGGTCATCGTGTAGTTCACGGCGGTGAAACATTTACGGAATCTGTTTTGATTACGGATGACGTAATACAGGTTTTGCAGGATAATATAGAATTAGCTCCGCTTCATAATCCTCCGAACATAAAAGGTATTCAGGCTGTTAAAAGAGTATTGCCGAATACGCCGCAAGTTGCGGTATTTGATACGGCTTTTCATACTAAAATGCCTCATAAGGCTTTTTTATATGGTATACCTTATGAGCTTTATAAGAAATATAAAATTAGAAAGTACGGGTTTCACGGAACATCTCATTGGTATGTATCGAGAAAAGCAGCTGAGATACTCGGAAAGAAAATAGAAGACTTGAGAATAATTACTGCGCATTTAGGCAACGGCTGCAGTATGGCTGCAATTAATAAAGGTGTATCCGTAGATACTTCAATGGGATTTACTCCTCTTGAAGGTTTGCTAATGGGTACAAGAAGCGGCGATCTTGATCCCTGGCTGATTTTATACATTATGGGGAAGGAAGGTCTATCATTAAATGAAGCAAATACGCTTCTTAATAAACACAGCGGCTTAATCGGAATAAGCGGCGAAAGCAGTGATATGCGTGAAATAGTCGCTGCTGTTAAAGAAGGTCATAAACGCGCTAAGTATGCTTTCGATATTTTCAGTTATAGAATTAAAAAATATCTCGGCTCTTATGCTGCTGCAATGGGAGGTCTGGATGCTTTTGTGTTTACCGGCGGAATAGGTGAAAATTCTGCTGAAGTAAGAGAAGAAGTATGCAGAAATATGGAATTCCTCGGTATTGAGCTTGACGATGAACGGAATAAAAATAAAAAGGAAATTATTTCTAAAGATTCTTCAAAAGTACCGGTACTTAGAGTGCCTACAAACGAAGAACTTGTGATAGCAATGGATACCACAAAAATTGTTGATGAGATAAAAGTAAAAGCAGGTTAAGAGCTATTGCAGGTTAACATACTTGTTTTTAGCAATGGAATTTAATTATTTCTAAATATTTGTAACATATAATAAATTCCTTTTATTATAATTGAAATTATTCGGGAATTTTCTTACCCTTAAATCCATATAATAATAATTTTATTACTATTTATAACTTTTAGTTTTCTATTTTATTTAGCTGTAAAGTTAATAGTGCGGATTGACAGAAAGGTTAAAAATACAAATGGAATTAGGAATTAGAAACAAAGCGGTTTTAGTAACTGCTTCAAGCAAAGGCATCGGCAGGGCTGTTGCCGAATCATTTGCCGCAGAAGGTTGTCGTGTTGCAATTTGTTCCAGAGATAAAGAGGAATTGCTAAAAACTTCGCAGGATATTAAAAGAAAATACAGCTTTGAACCTGTCTGGTGCGTGTGTGATTTAAATAAACCGAAAGATATTGAGAATACGGTCGAAACTGTCAGTAAACAATTTGGCAAGATAGATATTCTTATTAATAATTGCGGCGGACCGGAACCCGGCTATTTCCAGGAATTGGCTGATGCAGACTGGCAAAACGCATTTGAACAGGTTCTGCTCAGCACAGTGAGATTATGTAATTTAGTTATTCCGGATATGATGCTGAAGGAATGGGGACGAATTGTTAATATTACTTCTGTTGCTGCTAAACAGCCGATGGATAAATTAATGCTTTCTAATTCTCTAAGAAACGGAGTAATTGGATTTGCAAAAACTTTAAGCAATGAAGTTGCAAAATATAATATTACGGTAAATAATGTTGCCCCGGGTTATACCCTTACTAACCGGATTTATGATTTGGCCGTTAATCGAGGTAAACAGAATAATAAATCGCATGAAGAAGTGTTAATTGAAATGGCAAGAGAAATTCCGATAAATAGACTTGCCAGCCCTGAGGAAATTGCTTCGGTTGTGCTATTCCTAGCTTCTAATAAAGCCAGTTATATAACCGGTAACACAGTACAAGTTGACGGCGGATTAACTAAAGGTATATACTAGTTTTTTAAATTAAAAATTATTTATTTAACTAATTCTAAAAGTAGACCAAAATACATAGTCAATTTTTATAAAAATATTTTTCCTCATAAATAGAGGACAATCCCTTGCTTAAACAAATCGAAATAGTAGTACCCCCGGAAAAAATAGTTGATAAAACATTCCTTTATACTCAAGCAGCTCATCAATTAAAATTGGCTTTTGAAGAAATTAAAGCTGTTGTACCGCAGAAAAGATCTATTGATGCACGAAGACATAAGCCGGTTTATCGTCTGCTTTGTGAAGTATATATTAACGAGTTACCTCAAGCTGCGGAAAATGGGATTAAATATTCCCAAGTGAAAAAAAATAAACAAGTTTTAATAATCGGCTTAGGACCGGGCGGAATGTTTGCGGCACTTAAATTAATTGAATTGGGAATTAAGCCTGTGGTTATTGAAAGGGGAAAAGACGTTCAGGCAAGAAGAAGAGACTTAAAAGCAATTCAGCAATATAATGAAGTAAATCCCGATTCAAACTACTGCTTCGGTGAAGGAGGAGCCGGAACCTACAGCGACGGTAAACTGTATACTCGTTCGACAAAAAGAGGAGATGTTGGGAAAATATTAAATGTATTTGTTAATCATGGAGCTGATCCTGATATTTTAGTCGATGCCCATCCGCATATCGGTTCAAATAAATTACCAAATATTGTTAAAGCTGTTCGGGAGACAATTTTAAAATACGGCGGCGACGTTTATCTTGAATCCAAAGTAACGGATTTGATAATTAAGAATTCAAAAGCAGCCGGTGTTATAATAAATAATGAAAAAGAAATTTTTGGCGATGCAATTATTTTAGCGACAGGTCATTCCGCAAGAGACATTTATTATCTTCTTAATAAAAATAACATTAAGATTGAACCTAAGCCATTTGCGATGGGTGTAAGGATTGAACATCCCCAAGAATTAATAAATGAAATTCAATACCATACAAAACAAAAAAGCGAATACTTACCGGCTGCAAGTTATAATTTGGCATGTAATATAGACGGCAAGGGAATATATTCATTTTGTATGTGTCCCGGCGGAATTATAGTACCGGCAGCTACATCACCGGGAGAAATAGTAGTTAACGGAATGTCTTTATCAAGACGGGATTCACCTTTTGCAAATTCCGGTTTTGTTGTAACGGTAGATGAAAAAGACTGGGAAAAATATTCTCAAGAATTTCCTTTCGGCGGATTAATGTTTCAACAGGAAATGGAAAGACTGGCTTTCAAACTTGCAGGTAATACACAAAAAGCTCCCGCGCAAAGAGTAACGGATTTTGTCCAAAATAAAATGTCGACTTCACTGCCCGGTACATCATATATCCCAGGATTAACTTCCGCCCCGCTTCACGAGGCTCTTCCGAAATTTATTGTAGAAAATTTGAAAAAATCTTTAGTAATTTTTAATAAAAAGATGAAAGGGTATTACTCGGATGAAGCGCAAATTGTTGCTGTTGAAAGCAGAACAAGTTCGCCGATTAGAATACCGCGGATTAAAGAGACTTTTATGCATCCTGAAATGAACGGATTATTTCCATGCGGAGAAGGTGCAGGGTATGCAGGCGGTATAGTTTCGTCGGCTATAGACGGTGAAAATTGCGCTGAGGCGGCAGCTAAATTTATTTTTTCGCCGTAATGATATACTATGTGAGAGATGTCAAGATAATAAATTTTATTAATTATAATTTTATATTTTAGTTAATTGATTTTTCACGCGTTAATTTTAAAATACTTAAGAAATTTTAGGAGAATAATTTGGCAAACATAGAAGAAAAAAATAATCCGCCGTTATGGTTTATTATTTTAGGAATTATTATTGTCTCGGTTGCTGCATATTTTGTTATGCTCGTTCCGACAAAACCGTACACTCAAAAGGACAGATATTATTTAAAAGATGCTCAAAGCAGTTTAATTTATCAATCCGGTAAAATTAATAAGACAATAAACTTCATCGAGGCAGAAAGTAATTTTGGGGCTTAAGAATTCATACTTTTTGTTAAAAGTACTTGGAATCAATATATATCCTATTCAAGTTCTATTTTTCTTATTCGTTTTTCTATTTGGTGTTATACTCTTTTTAATTCCTCTTACCGGTTTTCTTTTTGGTGTCTCTTTATTCTCAATGTTGCGTTTTAACTCTTGCACTCTGAACTGAGCTTTGTCGGATGCATCAATAATTTTGTTGATAATTTTTTCAGCCTTGTTCACGGAAGCAGTTAATTTTTTTTGAATTTCTGCACTGTCAGTCCCTTCGTCTTTCAAGCTTCCTTTTTTATTCTTTTGTTTTGCAGTAAAAAATTCGGTAATAACATGCAGCATGAAAAACCATTTTATTATTTCTTCAAATCTCTCCTTATTATAATATAAGCTGCCTTCAAATTCATTTAGCATTAAATGATCGCTCATTTGCTTACCGTTAAGGAAATCCGTAATAAATGTTCCTAATGAGTTATCATTCAGCGAAAGTTTTGTATTTAATAGGTAGCCTTTTGAAAGAGATGCATTTAATAAAGAAATATCTTTTAAAATATTATCGGGATTATAATTCAAACCGCCTAAGCTATCGTATAAACTTTTGTTAAGTAAGAGTTTATCGAATAAATCTTCTTTATAGACATTTTTAGAAGAGTTATTAGAGTATAGAATTGTATCTAATAAAATAAAAATTAGTAATAAATCTTTTTCAGTCTCTTCAATTTTAAACGGCATGTTCGATTTTGTTTTATTCTTAGCTGTTGATTTTGATATGTTTGACTTCGCTCTTTCTTTAACGGCCGTAAGAATATTGAATGATTGAACATCATT
>CAZHBJ010000099.1:0-12515 GCA_964530445.1 uncultured Ignavibacteriaceae bacterium | reverse complement strand
GCAATTAATAACTAAGCTTTTTCTTCCCAAATTTTTGCAATCTCAACAATTATTTTTACAACTACTTCCATATCCTGAATTGAAACCCATTCAAGCTTGGAATGAAAGCTGTGTTCGCCTGCAAAAATGTTTGGAGTAGGCAAACCCATAAAACATAATCTGGACCCGTCCGTACCGCCGCGGATAGGACTTAAGATCGGTTTTATATTGTATCTTTTCATCGCTTCAACCGCATTTTCTCCTACTTCAGGATGCTTATCTAGAATTTCTTTCATATTTCTGTATTGTTCAATTACCTTAAACTCAAGTTTTGCACCCGGATATTTATCTATAGTTTTTTCGGCTAATTGTTTTAACAGATCTTCATATTCTTTCAATTTAGGAGTATCAAAATCTCTAATTATAAACTTAACCGTCGTTAATTCTTCGTTCCCGTTAAAGCTTGAACAATGTACATAACCTTCACGCCCCTCTGTAGTTTCCGGAGACAGCCTGTCTTTCGGAAGACTTTCCATAAAAGCAGATGCTACCCGGACCGAGTTTACCATTTTATTCTTTGCATAACCGGGATGAATATTCTTACCATGAATTTTTATTTCAACCGCATCGGCACTGAATGTTTCTGTTTCAACTTCACCTCGGCTTTGCCCGTCAACCGTGTAGGCTGCAACTGCACCGAATTTTTTTACATCGAATTTTTCCGTGCCTCTTCCGACTTCTTCATCGGGTGTAAAACAAATTTTGATAGGTCCGTGTTTTACTTCGGTATGAGTTAATAAATAATTTACGGCGTCTACAATTTCCGCTACTCCGCATTTGTTATCGGCACCCAAAAGTGTTGTTCCGTCGGTAGTTATTATATCGTGGCCGATCATATTATTTAAGTCCGGATTATCACTTAGTTTTATTACCTGGCTTGAATCCTTAGGCAATGTAATATCGCCGCCTTTATAATTTTTATGAATTACAGGATTTACTCCGGCACCGGTAACAGCCGGGGAAGTATCTGCATGTGCAATAAATCCTACGGCAGGCACGTTCTTACTGCTGTTTGAAGGAAGAGTAGCCATTACATATCCCCACTCATCCATATGGGCGTCTTTCAATCCCAGCTTTTTCAATTCGTCGGCTAAATCTTTTAAAAGAACCTTTTGCTTTTCCGTACTGGGAAAGCTTGTAGACTCTTCGTCGGATTGTGTATCATATTTTATATATTTTAGAAATCTTTCTACGCAGGTGAACTTATAATTTTCATCAAACATAATTACCTCGTTTTTTTAAATAATTTTTATTGAAAATAGAATATATTGACTATAAAAATACGAATTTAATTTTCTTTTTATCAAAAATTGAAGGGGAAAAATCAATTTATCGAATTAAGATAATAATTCTAAAAATAATCCGGATGATTTAGAATCCTCTTTTTAAAACCTTATCCATATCGGCCGAGATCATAAGCTTAACTAAATCCTCAAATTTAGTTTTTGCTTTCCAGCCTAATATTTTTTCGGCTTTTGAGGGATTTCCTATCAGCATTTCAACTTCGGTCGGACGGTAATAGTTAGGATCCACTCCTACAATCACATCGCCTTTTTTCAGATTATCCGTAAAATTAAAGCGGTAAGACCCGGAATTCGTTTTGTAATCAATCAATGATTTAGCTTTTTCATAATTTATACTTTTAACAGTTCCGTTTTCATTTTTACCGGAACCTTTCCATTCCAGTTCAATTCCTAATTCACTAAAAGTTTTTTCGGTAAACTCACGAACGGTATGAGTTTCACCTGTTGCCAGTACAAAATCGTCAGGCTCGTTATGCTGAAGAATCTTCCACATACCTTCACAATATTCGGGTGCAAAGCCCCAGTCCCTTTTAGCATCCAGATTACCGAGCAGCACTTTCTTTTGTAAACCTGCCGCAATCTTTGAAGCCGCCCTTGTAATTTTTCTTGTTACAAATGTTTCACCTCTTTTAGGAGACTCATGATTGAACAATATCCCGTTACAGGCAAATATATTATAAGCTTCCCTGTAATTTACTATTATCCAGTAGCCGTAAAGCTTTGCAACACCATAAGGAGATCTCGGATAGAAGGGGGTTTTTTCTGTTTGGGGCACCTCCTGAACCTTGCCGAATAATTCGCTTGTTGAAGCTTGATAAAATTTTACTTTCTTTAATCCCACTTCACGTATCGCATCCAAGAATCTTAATGTGCCCAATGCATCTACCTGTGCCGTGTAATCAGGTACTTCAAATGAAACCTTTACATGACTCTGTGCAGCAAGGTTATATATTTCGTCCGGTTCTATTTTTTCCAGCAGACGGTTTAGGTTGCTAGTATCCACAAGATCGCCGTAATGCAAAAACATTTTTTTATTTAGGATTTCTTTATTAGCATACAGGTGATCTATTCTGCCTGTATTAAAAGAACTGCTTCTCCTAATAATCCCGTGTACTTCGTAGCCTTTTTCTATTAATATTTCTGTTAAGTAACTTCCGTCTTGTCCTGTTATCCCTGTTATAAGTGCTTTTTTCATATTTTGTGCGTAGTTCCTTATTTGTTAATTCTTTTTTTAGTTCGTGGTTCTTTGTTCTGTGTTTTTAATTATTTATTACGTATTAATAATTACTTGTTTGAGTTTCTTAAACACTTTATTAAACCACCTAATAAATTCTTAATAGTTTTTAAATCATCAAATAATTTATCAAATTTTATTTTGGAAATATCATTGATCTAATGAGACAAAATTAAAAGATAAAAGAGCAAATGGAAAAGATTAAAGAACTTTAAACCAATATTCTGAATTACAAACCAGCCTTCTTTAAATACCATTCGTATGTCATTTTAATACCCTGTTCAAGCGATGTTTTATGCTTCCAACCCAAAGAATGAATTCTCGATACATCCATCAGCTTGCGCGGAGTTCCGTCCGGTTTTGCCGTATCGTAATCAATACTGCCTTTAAAGCCTACAACTTTTGATATCATGTTTGCCAATTCTTCAATCGTTAAATCTTCCCCGGTGCCTATGTTTATTTGTGAAATTCCGTTTTCATATAAATCTTTTGCGTTTACTTTTTCCATTAAAAACAAAATTGCTTCCGCCAGGTCATCGACAAATAAGAATTCCCTTTTCGGCTTGCCAGTTCCCCAGAGAGTAACCGCAGATGAATTTTTAACTTTTGCTTCGTGAAATTTTCTAATTAAAGCAGGCAAAACATGAGAAGTTTGAAGATCAAAATTATCGTTAAAACCGAAAAGATTTGTCGGCATAGCGGAAATAAAATTATCACCGTACTGCCTGTAATAATTTTCGCAAAGCTTAATTCCGGCAATCTTGGCAACGGCATAAGGTTCATTGGTAAATTCAAGATAATCGGAAAGCAAATATTCTTCCTTAAGAGGCTGCGGAGCCAATTTAGGATAAATGCATGAACTGCCTAGAAAAATTAATTTTTCAACACCGTTTTCATGAGCAGCATTTATTACATTCGATTCAATCATCAAATTATCATAAATAAACTCCGCACGGTATGTATTGTTAGCTAAAATTCCCCCTACCTTAGCCGCAGCAATAATTGCTATTTCAGGTTTCTCTTCACTAAAAAAATTATCTACTTCTGACTGCTTAATTAGATTTAACTCCGAAAATTCCCTAAACAGCAAATTTTTATATCCGTTTTTCTCAAGACACCTGGTTATAGCCGACCCCACCATACCGTTATGCCCGGCTATATATATTTTTTTTGTTTTGTAATTCATCTAAGATTTAATCGAACATTAATGATAAAATATACATATAGTATTATTTCTATTTATTTTTTTTGATGATCTGTTTATCAAAAAATTCTTTTATCTTCTTAACAATATATTCCTGCTGTTCCTTGCCCAATTCGGGATAAATCGGAAGAGCCAGCGAACTATTTGCTGCTTCCTCTGCAAACGGGAATTCGCCTAATTTATATCCCAATCCGGAAAAGCATTCCTGAAGATGAAAAGGAACCGGATAATAAATTTCATTGCCGATCAGGTTATCTGTTAAGAATTGTTTTAATTCATCCCGCTTTGCGACACGAATTATATATTGATTGAAAATATGATAGTTAACCAATGGATTTTCGCCGTCTAACTTTTGACCTTTTTCGGGTTTATAGATTGCTTTAGGAAGCAGGACTGAATTTCTTCCGTCAAATGATATTCTTCCGGGCCCGTCCGACAACCTGGCTTTTACAAATAATTTATTATACAGCTCGGCATTTTTTCTTCTTTTTTCCGACCATTTATTTAATCTAGGCAGCTTAACATTTAATACCGCAGCTTGAATTGCATCAAGGCGGAAATTTCCACCGACCATCTTATGGTAATATTTGGATTCCGCACCGTGAACTCTTAGCATCTTTAATTTTTTCCCAAGCTCTTCATCGTTAGTTACAACCAAACCGCCGTCTCCAAAGCAGCCTAAATTTTTACTCGGGAAAAAAGAGAAACAGCCGATGTCTCCAATGGTGCCGACGCTTCTTCTATCTTTATATTGAGTACCGATAGCTTGAGCTGCGTCCTCAATCACTTTAATACCTTTTTCATTTGCTATATTCATTATCTCGTCCATTTCACAGCTCTGGCCGTAAAGATGAACCGGAATTATTGCTTTGGTTTTTTTTGTAATTTTTCTTCTAATTTCCTGGGGATCAATATTAAAGGTAATCGGATCGATATCGGTAAAAACCGGAACCGCATTTAATCTTGCTACAACTCCGGCTGTTGCAAAAAATGAATAAGTCGGAACGATTACTTCATCACCGGGTTTAATATCAATAGCCATTAAGGCAATAAGCAGTGCATCGGTCCCGGAAGAAACACCTGCCGCATATTTACAATTTAAATACTCACAAAAGGCAGCTTCCATTTTTTCTACTTCGGGTCCGAGAATAAAATACTGGGATTGAGCTACTTTAATTATTGCTTCATCCAATTCTTTCTTCATCGATTTATATTGGGGTTTAAGATCTAACAAAGGAACTTTCATATACATCTCCAAATTTTAATATTCAAAATTACAAAGAAAAGGATATAGATAAAAAGATAGAATTGTGCGGGAATTACTAGAATGATAAATTTTTAGGTTAATTCAATGTATTAAGAAGTAGAAATGGAAAATCTTGATATTTGATATAAAATAAAAATAAATTTTACTAATTAAAGGGGAAACACAAAATCTTTATCAATATTTTTAAACAATTTCGCATGCATATCTTTATCCGAAACTATAGGTTTATCGACTTTCCAATCGATATGCAAATCCGGGTCGTTGTATAAAATGGATCTTTCCTTTTCCTTGCTGTAATAATCGGTACACTTGTAATGAAAGACTGCCTCGTCCGATAGCACGGAAAAGCCGTGAGCAAATCCCGGAGGCATCCAAAACTGGATGTGGTTGTCTTCCGATAATTCGATTGAATAATATTTTCCGAAAGTAGGTGAATTGGATCTAATATCAACCGCTACATCCAACACTTTTCCTTTTATAACCTGGCACAATTTACCTTGAGCTTTATCGCCTATTTGATAATGCAAACCTCTGACGGTACCCTTTCTCGATTTAGATATATTATCCTGAACGAAATTAAAGTTTATTCCCGCCTGCTCATATTTTTTTAAGCTGAATGATTCAAAAAAATATCCGCGCTCATCACCGAAAACATCCGGAGTTATTATCAGCAAACCGTTTATATCATTCTTTTCAAAATTCATTATTACAAATTTAAAATTGTACAGATAATGTTTTAACCTTCTGCAATTACTCTTTCGAGATATTCTCTATATTGTGATTTCGGCATTGATTTAATCAGCTCTCCGAATTTATCTTTATCAATAAATTTCATTCTAAAAGCTATCTCTTCTATGCATGCAACTTTCAATCCCTGTCTTTGTTCAATTACACCGAAAAAATTTGCTGCTTGAAGCAGAGCTTCAGGCGTTCCCGTATCGAGCCATGCAATTCCTCTTCCTATTTTTTCCACTTTCAATTTACCGTGTTTTAAATATTCTTTATTAACATCCGTAATTTCGAGCTCTCCCCGTGCGGATGGTTTTAAATTTTTAGAAATATCAACAACCTTATTATTATATATATAAATCCCGGGTACGGCGTAATTAGACTTAGGAATTTTCGGTTTCTCTTCAATAGATATTGCATTTCCGTTTTTATCAAACTCTACAATACCATATCGCTGCGGGTCTGTTACCTGATATCCGAAGATTGTTGCGCCTTCATTATTATTTTTAACGGCTTTATAAAAAAAGCTTAGATTGCCGTAAAAAATATTATCGCCTAAAACAAGCGAGACACTTTCGCCGCTAATAAATTCTTCCCCTATTATAAAAGCCTCGGCAATACCGTTGGGTGCTTCCTGTACGGCATATCGGATTGAGAGACCGATTTCCGAACCGTCCTTAAACAACTGTTTGTACAACGGAATTGTTTCTTCATTTGAAATAATCAGGATGTCCCTTATTCCGCCTAACATCAATATTGATAAAGGATAATAGATTAAGGGTTTATCATAAATTAATGCAAGCTGCTTGCTGTAAACTTTCGTAATAGGATAAAGTCTTGAGCCCGAACCCCCTGCAAGAATAATTCCTTTCATATCTTCCTATAGTTATTTAATAGCGGAAATAAATATAATAAAATATTAAAACGGCGAAAAGAAATTGTATATAAAATCCGAAGATTAAAAGTGAAAAGTTCCCCGAATCCCTTTGAGCGACTTGTTAATATTAGAAAAAGAATTAACCGTCCGTTATTAAAGGTACATTTAATGAACTATTGTTGTTAATATTGTAAGTACAAAATAAGCTACAATAACAGTTGCAAAAAAACAGACGGCAATAAATTTTAATGTTGATATATTAAGATTTATAGTCGAGAGATAACCTCTCCATCCGCACAATTTACACCTGTAAATCTTGAAAAAAGAAATTCTTTTTACAACATTCTCTTTCCAGTTACGTGTACGGGAACGATGCAGAGAATTCATTTCTCCGCACGAGGGACATTCCTCAAACAAAGGATTTCTTTTGAAAATAGTCTTATAGTTTTGCATATAACTTTCCCCGAATTTTATATGGTTATATTATGCAAATATTAAAAAAAATATAGTTCAAATCCAGTTTTTTACTAAAATATTTAATATAATGCAGACATATACTTTTATTAATAAGCCG
This sequence comes from uncultured Ignavibacteriaceae bacterium, assembly GCA_964530445.1. Taxonomy (GTDB): domain Bacteria; phylum Bacteroidota; class Ignavibacteria; order Ignavibacteriales; family Ignavibacteriaceae; genus FEN-1297. Next base: position 5,287 of record CAZHBJ010000099.1, on the reverse strand, counting down.
GTTAATCAGCTGTGCGCTTTAACCATCATTTTTAAAAATTCCTCTACGCCTCCGCTGTTATTATCTTTGTCAATCGTTATATCGGATATTTTTTTTAATTCCGGTATACCGTTTTTTAAAGTTACTTTTAAAGTCTTTGGGTGAAATAAGCTGATATCGTTATACCAGTCTCCAATTACAGCCGTTTCTCTTAATTTAATTTTTAAATACTTAGTCAGTTTAATTAAGGCTTTGCCTTTATCCGATCCTTTCTTTCTTATTTCCAGATAATAAATTCCCCCGTGGGACTGGGATTTAAAAAAAGAGCAATTTAAACCAAAGGAATAAGGAGGATTCATTTTATCAAATACATATTTTATATTTTCCTTTACATCGCTGGCAATGGTTATTTCCAGAGTATTTTCGAGAAAATTATCATAAGACGGCACTTCAGTGTACTTTGCACCGAATTTTTCCATTATATTAGGAATAAGTGAATTCCTTTCCGTATAATAAATCTCATCTGCATGGCATAGAGCAATATTCAACAAAAAATTATCCGCATAATCCAGGGCTTTTTTAACATGTTTAGCAGGAATAAAGGATTCGAAAAATATTTCTCCCCCGGGATATTTTTTAATTAGACTTCCGTCCAGCGATATTATTGGAGCTTTAAGGTCCAATTCCTTTATAAAGCTTATTAAAGCGGAATGAAGTCTGCCCGATGCAAAAGAAAAAACAACGCCTTTTTGTTTTAATTCTTTTATCATATCGTAAGCTTGGCTGGAAATCATTCCCTCATTGTCAAGTAAAGTTCCGTCGAGATCGGCAACAATTAGTTTTATATTTTTTAATCTGTCTGAAAACTGCATTTAATTCTACCTAATTAATCTTCTGTTTTTCTACACAAATTTATGTAATAATTTTTATTTATCTAATAGTAAGAACTGTAAAGATAAAACAATTAAAATAAAAAAATTTTTATTCGAAAGATCAAACTAAAAATTTGAGTAGTGTCCTTGTATCATTATTTCACTAAAGGATGTCATGGCGAGCGGAGTCGAGCCAAGACATCCTTTAATTTCATTAAATCCCTCGACCCTGCCTCTACCTGTCGGTAGACAGGTGCCGGTAGGCAAGTTCGCCCGGGATGACAAAAAATAATTTTCAAGATTTAAGCAAATTAGGACAGCACCAAAATTTGTAGTGTAAAAATTTAAATTATTGAAATAGTGATTGGAAATGCGCCATAACCGTTAAGCATAGTTATTTTAGCTACAAAACACAAAATAGTAATTTAATTGTGATTAAATTTTCCACGGGAAGGAATTTTTTAGAGATGCAGAAATAAATCTTCTAAAAGGAAATAATCAATGGAATTCCGTACTTAAGTAATACTTAGATTCAGCTGCCGTTAAGTCCGCTGAATTTTTTAGCTTAATAGTTAACTTTTCTTTACCGTACTTTTTGCAGATTTTTTTGCACCTTTGCCGTTTGTCGGACTTGAATAGTAATAATAATATTTATAGTACGAACCGTAACCGCTTTTATAAGCGAAATTATTCAATACCGTGCCTATAAACGAAGAGCTGCTCTGTTTAATAAGCTCAACGGATTTTTCCATAAGATCTAATTCTGTTACTTCCGCCGATACAACCAACAGGGTTGCATCAACCATTGTAGATAATATTTCGGAATCGGTAACAGCAATAATAGGAGCTGAATCAATAAGGATTACATCAAATTTCTTTTTTATTTCCGCAAAAAACATTTTCATTTGTTCTGAGCCCAGCATTTCGGAAGGATTAGGCGGAATAGTACCTGCAGTAATATAGCTCAAGTTTTCCAATTCGGTCGGGCGAATTATTTCATCTAGTTGAGCTTGTTCAAATAAATAATCGATAGCCCCCGGGAAACGGTTTGCATTAAAAACAGTATGTACTCTCGGCTTTCTTAAATCGGCATCCAAAATAAGCGTCCTTTTGTTCGATTGAGCGAAAGTTCCTGCAAGATTAATGCAAACGGTAGTTTTACCTTCCGACGGCGCCGACGAGGTAACTAAAATAGTTTTTAATGCCTCGTTTCCTATTTTGGAAAATTGAACTCTGGTTCTTAAAGCTCTAAAAGCTTCGCTGGGAATTGCGTCCGGCTTTTTAGCAACAATAAATTCATATTCATTATTTCCGTTAACTCCCAATCCTTCAATTATAGGAATCCACGATAGTACATTTATATTTCTGTTTTGAATATCTTCAGGTGTCTTTATGGTATTATCAAAATAATTTTTAACAAAAACATAACCGAATGCAAATCCTCCGCCGATAATAAATCCGATAAGCACTATCAAAAGCCTGTGCGGTTTTGCAGGCTTTTCCGGAACTCTTCCGCTATCGATAATTATAACATTTCCCGGCTGGGAAAGTTCGTTAATTTGTGCTTCCTGGAATTTCTCCTCAAGAAGTGAGAATAATTTTTCCGCAGCTTCCCGGTTCCTTTCCAGACTTGCATATTCAATTGACGTTTTAGGCAGTTTGTTGAATTGTGAATCATATTTATTTACAAGATCATTTAGCTCTTTTAATTGAATGCGTAAAGATTTTTCTTTTACTTCGGATTCCAGAATTTTTTGAGTCAGATCTTTTATCTCATCGGGATTGCTTGCAAACATACCCTGCTTTATAATATTAACCTTTTCATTTAATTTGTCTTTTAACGCCTTTATCTGATCATCATAATTTTTTGTAATTTTAGAATTATCGAACTGCGAACTTTTATTTGAAAGGGCAATATCTTTATTAACTTCAAGCTTTGCTATACCGTCCTGCAGCGCCTGGAAATACGACTGCGAAGCCAGGCTCTCAAGATAGGCCGCTACTTTTGGATTCTGCTGACTTAATTCATACTTTAATTGGGACAAAACTCTATCGGTAGATGCAAGGTCTATTTTAACATCGTCCCTTTGCGCCTGGAAATTTGCAAGCTGTGTAATTAAAGACTGCGACTGCGCATCCAAAGCAATTATACCGTTCTTCGCTTGAAAGCTGCCTAATTCGTTTTCCGCTTTTTCCAATTCTTTTTGTTTATCCTTAACCTGCGAGCCCAGGAATTCTCTAACCGTTGTAAGCTGATTCCGGTTTTCCTGAAGGTTAAATCTTTTATATTCCGCGGCGTATAAATTAACAATCAATGCTGCTTCATACGGCGAAGGGGAGTCTGCCGATATATCCACAATATCGATTCCGCGCTTTTGTTCTATTTGAACATCGCCTGAAAGTATTTTAGCTATTTTATATGCAGGCAAAACCCTGGACTGTTTCTTATTAGCAAATTCACTGTGATCAAGAATCAGATAATAATTATTTTTATTACCGGATTTATAATAATCTTTAATTAATGCCTTTGCTACGTCTTCTCTGATTGTGTAGCTTTTCATTATTTCAATTTCAGTTGAGATAAAGCGGTCGTCTGTAAAACTCTGCAAGTCCGGCATAATAGAGGATTCCAGAAGACTGCCCTGCGGCTTTGAAATTTTTAATGAAGTAGTAGATTTATAAATATTTCTTGCGGTAGCGGCATATATTACAGCAACTATTAACGTTATCCCCGTAATCAAAAGAAAAGGCATTATATTATTCTTTACAAGATTTATATAATCTTTTAAAGAATTTGTTTCATCGTTTCTTAAATTGTCGTTCATATTTTCCATTATACTTTCCTTACTTTCGAACCATCAGTACAACAAGTGTTGCAATTGAGATTAAAGTTGAAACTACCGACAGGCCGATTGAAAGATAATCCTTAAAATAAAGCCGCGGCTCTCCTGAAACCATCAGAACATCTCCGGCGTGCAGAAGCGGTGACTCCGGACTATTCTTTACATTTAAATTAAATAAAATATCTTTATAATCAAGCGGGATAATTGTCTGGGTAGAATCTGCATTTGTTCTAATTAAACGCATTTCCTGTAAACGGGCCTCATCTGTTGGTCCTCCTGCATAAGATAACAGATCATTTACTGTACTGTAAGATGGGATGATATATTTTCCCGGATATTTTACAAATCCCCAAACGGCAACTTTAATATTTACAGCCGAAGGATCCGAATAGTCGAAAAATGCACCGGCAGTGGGAGTACGCAGCTGATTTAAACTGCTTCCGATTTGAACATCAGAATTTTGCGCAAATAGAGGTAAAGAAAATATAAGTAATAATATAAAAACCAAATAGGAATTTTTCATAACATAGAATTAAATTTGAAATAGAATTATAAAAATTACAAAAAATACAGTTGAACTCAAATGATTAAATTGGCATAATAAACGGGAGAAGTGAATATTAGATTGAAGATTTATAATTGCCGCTTAAGGAATAAAATCACAGTTCTACGGTTCGACATCTTATTTGCATCCTTCTTAAATCGTTAATTTGTTTATTTGGTTAATTATTTAGTTGATAGTTACGCAGAGAATTTAATTTATTTTTCATAATGAAAGCTATTGTATATTTATAGTATAGAGTAACTAGTGACGCGTAACTAGTTAAAAGTGACGGGCAGTTGGTATCTAAAAGTACGAAATAATTATATTTATTTAATTTTTATTTCCCAAATGTCTTACCAGCCCTAAATTCATTTTGAATTTCGGCTGACTTATTCTTCGACATATATTTTAAATTCTCACTTATAAATTACTTTTACAAATTCTATACTTCGTTTCCATACATCTAAATCTTTATGGTTATTCATACTTACCCCTTTGTAAATTTTTAAAATATTTGTTGCATAAATTCTTTACCGATTACTGTTTACTGTTTACCGATCACTATTTATTGTAATCAGTAATCTGTCATCAGTAATCAGTTAGCGAATTCGATACACTTTTTTTTGGTTACCGTTTACTGATCACCAATTACCATTTACTATTTTATGTAATTTGTAATCAGTTATCTGTAATCTGAGCTTTTGAAATAGATCTTATTAAACCTAACAACATTTTGCCTATTATAATTAAATCATTTTCAATTTGTTCAAAGATATTATTATCAATATATCCCAATTCCTTTGCTATTATTATTTCTGTTTCCAATTCAGATTGACTTCCTAACGATATATAAAGAAATTGTTTAAACTCAGCCTTGTGATTTCGTCCAGCTCCCTCGGCTATATTTGCCGAAATTGAAACGGCTGCTCTGCGTATTTGATTTGTCAAACCATACATTTCTTCTTTAGGAAAACTTGAAGTTAACATGTAAATCACTTTTACAAATTCTATACTTCGTTTCCATACATCTAAATCTTTATGGTTATTCA
>CAZHBJ010000098.1:0-12551 GCA_964530445.1 uncultured Ignavibacteriaceae bacterium | reverse complement strand
GATTTACTAATCAACTTCCTTCAGCAACTTCAAGAATTCATTAGCATCAATGTATCCGGTAATTCTTTTAACTTCTTTTCCTTGGGAATTGAGAATTAAAACTGTGGGTACACCTACAATGCTGTATTTATCTCTTAACGCTTGAACATCGGGTGAAAGCGACTTTGTCATATTTGCTTTGTAAGCATTAAAATCTTTTGACTCGGCTATAACTTTGGGATTGGAAAATGTTGAGGCTTCCAGTTCTTTGCACGGAATGCACCAGTCGGCGTAAAAATCTATAATTGTACCTTTGCTGCTTTGTACATTTACAGCAGCTACGCTTGGACTATATGCCTTCCAGTTAATGGATTGTTTCTCGGAAGGTATTAAAGCGTATATTGCAACGCCAAGAATAATAATTGAAAAAGCGATCTTGAAAAATTTAAAACCTTTGACTTTATCAGCTATTTTTTCAAACAGCAGCAAATAGCCTGCTGTTATAATTAAAAAGACGGGTAAAACATAACCGGAAATGCTTTTCGGAAGAAGCGGCAGCAAAAAGTAAAACGCCATACCTAATAAAACAAAACCGAAAACGTGTTTAACTCCTTCCATCCAGATTCCGGATTTAGGAAGCTTTTTAATCTTACCGGAAAAAACAGCAAGAATTAAATACGGCAGACCTAATCCCAGCGCAAGCACAAAGAACATTAAGAAACCGATGAATGGATCGGCTTTAGCTGCAACAAAAGTAACAAGTCCGAGAACAAAGGGACCGATGCATGGAGCAGCAACAATGCCCATGGTTAAGCCCATAAAGAAAGCTCCGTAATAACCGCCCTTTGCTCCCCCGGCTTTTGCTACTAATGAATTCGGCATTTGAATTTCATACAGGCCGAACATACTTAAAGACAGTACAACAAAAATCAATGCTATTACAATAATAACTATAGGGTTCTGCATTAAAGAACCGAAGACGGCTCCGCTTAAAGCAGTAACGACTCCGACAACTGAATATGTTAATGCCATTCCTATTACAAAAAACAAGCCCATCATAAAAAGTTTTCGTGTACTTCCTTCACTTTGTCCGCCGAAGAAACCGATAGTAATAGGAATTAATGGATAAACGCACGGAGTTAAATTTAAAGCAAGTCCTCCGATGAAAATAAAAAGAAGACTTAATAGCAATCCGCTGTGTTCTAAAACGTTGGTTATTGAATTATCATTAGCAGATGCGACTGTTTGAGTAGCGGAATAATTCAGATTTATTTTACTGAAAATATCCTGGTTTATTTCAGCGGCGGCAGAATTCTTATTTACGACTTCAACATTTATTGTATCTTGTAGAATAACCGGAGCTAAGCAGGTTTTATTATTGCATGATTGGTATTCAAGATTAGCAATTAATAAATATTTACCCGGAGATAAAGTTTTGGATGTCTTTACCAAACCGCCTATATAAATATCACCTTCCCAGACAGACAAAGGAGTTTCGGAAAAAGAAAGCTTAATATTCTGCGCAGGAGGATAAATTACTTTTTCCAACCGGAATCCATTAACAGAATCTATTGTTAATTTGGTTGGAATTAAAAAATCCTCATTTGGTTTGTTTGAATTTATATGCCAGCCGTCCCCAATTTCTGTTTTAACCGCTAATTTAAATTCGCTTCCGGCATAAACCTTATCGAAGGATTGGTATATTTTTATATTAACTATATTTTTATTCGGTCCGAATTGGGCTCGAGTAAAATTAGAATACGAAAACGAAAGCACAATAATTACAAATGCATAAATCCAATAATCTATTTTTATTTTTTCCATTTGTTAAAAACCTGTTAACGAATAATACTAAATATTTATTATTTATTTTCTCCATCCCTGAACAATCGGATACCTTCTACCGTAACCGAATGCTTTTTTAGAAACTCTTAAAGCCGGAGCAGCTTGCTTTCTTTTAAACTCATTTATATCAACAAGTCGTAAAACTTTTTTTACAACTTTTTCATCGCCGATTATTTCGGATATTTCATTAAACTCTTTATTTTCTTCAAGATACATTCTTAAAATATTATCAAGCAGTTCATATGCAGGTAAAGAATCCTGGTCTTTCTGCCCTATTCTTAATTCTGCAGAAGGCGCTTTTTTAACAATTTCATAAGGAATAACTTCTTCATCTTTATTTATAAAATTTACTATTCGGTAAACATCTGTTTTATAAACATCTGCAATTATAGCCAGGCCGCCGCTCATATCGCCGTACAAAGTGCAATACCCTACAGCCATTTCGGATTTATTTCCGGTAGTAAGCAATAAATAATTATGCTTATTGGATACTGCCATTAAATAAATACCGCGAACTCTTGCTTGTAAGTTTTCTTCCGTTACGTCTGCCGGTTTATCTTTAAATGCTTTTGAAAGTATTTCAATAGTTTTATCAACCACAGGCTGAATCGATATTTGTTCGGATGAGATGCCTAATTTTGAAATAAGTTTCTCGGAATCTTTTATGCTTCCTTCGCTGGAAAATTCAGACGGCATTAAAATAACGTGAACATTTTCTTTTCCTAAAGCTTTAACAGCTATATAAGTTACAAGTGCCGAATCAATACCGCCGCTAAGCCCGATCAAAACTTTTTTAAAACCTAACTTATAGCAGTATTCTTGAAGTCCGTATATAAGTGAGTTTAATACTTCTTGTTCAAAGCTATCTTCGGAATGATCTATAGACCGGTATTTCTTAGTTGTATCGAATATTATATAATCTTCTTCGTAAGATTTGCCTAAACAAACAAGATTTCCATTTTTATCGAAGCACATACTTGCGCCGTCAAATATTAAATCTGTTTGTGCACCTACACAGCAGACATACGCTAATGGAATTCTGTCATGTTTGGTTACAACGGAAAGCATTTCTTCCCTGTCTTTTCTTTTACCGTATGAATACGGGCTTGCAGAAATATTTATTAGAACTGTTGCTCCCCTATCAATTAATATTTTAACCGGATCTACACAATATCTTCTTTTATACCAATAATCGGCATCGTTCCATATATCCTCGCAAATTGAAATTCCTAGCTTTTCACCTTTAAATTCAAAAACCGAAACTTCTTTGGCAGAATCAAAATACCTCATCTCATCGAAGACATCATAATTAGGTATTAATGTTTTATGCTGAATAAATTGAACTTTTCCATCGTAACAAAGTATTGCCGAATTGTGAATATCGGTGCCTATCAAATCATTATCCTCTGTAATTGCGCCGAATATTAATCCTACATTGCCAGTTGATGAAGCAATTTCTTTTACAGCATGATTAACGGCTTCTCTGAATTCCTTTTTTTCAACTAGATCCAACGGCGGATATCCTACAAGAGAAAGTTCTGGAAAAATAACAAGATCAACCTTGTCGTTCACACCCTTAAGATATCCGTCTAAAATTTTCTTTTTATTATTTACAATATCACCTATTACAGTGTCAATCTGGCATAGAGCAATTTTCATAATATCCCGAATATTTTCTACAAAAATATGAAAGGTTAAAAGATTTTACAATTTTATTAAATCAGCCTTGATGAGTATCTAATTAATACTAAATGTAAAGTAATAGAAAACGAACCCGGCTACATTTAAATATCTTTGCCGGTATAAGCGGATAGATAGCTCAAATTCTTACGCACCGGAATTTTACTATTCATTCATGAAATTAAAAATATTCTACCGCTTCAGGTTTAATATTATTATTTTTACATGTATAAACTTATAAACATTTGTAACGGTAAAATGCTTAAAAATATTTTCTTATTTGTTTTATTTTATTCGATTTTAATTTTTCCTCAGGATTCTCTTTTTATAAATGCAGATTATATTCCGCATACCGACACAACTTTAATATTTAAACCGGCAAATTATAATTCTTCTAATAAATATCCTTTGCTTTTTATGCTTCACGGATGGTCCGGGAACTATGCACAATGGAATAGAATAGTTGATTTGCAGCATTATGCAGATGCAGACAGTTTTATTATTGTTTGTCCAGACGGTTTTTATGATTCATGGTATATTAATAGTCCTATTAAAAAAAATAGTCAGTATGAAAAATTCTTTTTTAAGAATTTGGTCCCAGATATTTTTAAGAAATATAATATTGATAAAAAAAATATTTTTATTACTGGCCTAAGTATGGGCGGACATGGCGCAATGTATCTATTCCTAAAACATCCGCACTTTTTTAAGAGTGCAGGAAGCACAAGCGGAATTTTAGACATTACTGCATTTCCTAAAAATTGGGAGCTTCCCGAATATCTCGGACAAATGAAATCGGATTCAGCTCTTTGGAGAAAATACTCCGATATATACTTGCTTAAAAATATTGCCGATCAGAAAATACCGATTCTTATAGACTGCGGTAAAGAGGATTTTTCTTACAAAGTAAATTTGAATTTTATTAACAAATGCAAAGAACTGAACATTCCCGTAGTTTTTCTTACCGGACCAGGTAATCATTCGCATAAATACTGGAAGAAATCTATTATTAAGCATTTTGAATTTTTTAAAATATTGTCCAAATCAAAAAATCCGGGGGAAGAATGGCAAAAATAATTTTTAAGATTTATTCAAAAATATTCGTATAGAATATTCTTCTTTTATAATAAATAGAGAATTTTATTTGTAAAACATTACCGTTAAAATTGCTATAAGCCCGTTATTCAAAAATAAATACCGGCAGTAATATAAATAGATGGGAAATATAATATTTTCTTAATATTGCAGAGTAATCTAAAAACGGGAGGTAGAAATGAATAAGAAGTTGTACCGATCCAGAAAAGAAAAGATGATAGGCGGTGTTGCCGGAGGACTTGCAGAATACTTTGAAATAGATCCAACTCTTGTTAGAATAATTTTTATTGTTTCTCTTTTTCTAGGCGGCTCCGGGATTCTGGCATATATAATCTTATGGATCCTGGTTCCCCAGGAGCCTTACATAATGTCATCGGCAGAAGCTAAAGAGCAGACTGAGACCGAAAACCAAAAAGTCAAAGATGATGCTCAATATAATACTGCCTATGAAGAACATAGACAGAGAAGAAGAAGTGTTCTCGGGGCAATTTTAATTATCTTCGGTATAATGTTTTTGGCTAATAATTTAGTTCCAAGATTTGACTTTGGAGATTACTGGCCTTTAATCTTAATTGTTCTAGGAGTTGTCGTTCTTACAAATTCCAGGCATAATTAAAAAATAATTTATTGAGAATATTATGAAAGCAAGACATATATTTTGGGGAATATTTTTTATATCGATCGGAATATTAATCTTATTAAATAATTTAGGAAAAATTTATTTCGATTTGTATGATCTCTGGAAATTCTGGCCTTTGGTTCTAATAATTTGGGGTTTTACATTCTTCGTTAAAAATAATATTCTAAAATCGTTTCTTGCTGCAATTTCGGGTATCATTCTTGCTTTAGCGCTATTTGCATTTTTCAGCTACGGCTTTAATTTCGTGGGTAACAGCTTCAGAATCAGCGATAACGGAATTCAACTGGAAACTGACGAAAACGTTGATACTACAAATTATTTTGAACCTTATAATGATGAAATTAAAAATGCGGAACTTTTTTTTAAGGCCGGTGCCGGTTCTTTTGAGATTGAAGATACTACTCACGGTTTGATATCTGCAGTAACCAACGGTATAAAAAATAATTTCGAGATGTTCAAATCTTTTAACGATACCGGGTCAATAGTCAAATTTAAAATGAAGCAAAATAAGTTTTCATTTAGTGACGGTGAAATTAAGAATAATGTAAAAATCGAATTAAACTCTATACCCGAATGGGATTTAAATATTGAGGTTGGTGCTGCTTCAGCATATCTTGATTTAAGGCAATATAAAACAAACCGAATTAACGTAAAGATGGGTGCAGCATCGCTGAAAATTAAACTTGGGGATAAGAGTAAAACGATAAAACTTAATTTAAAATCCGGAGCTTCGTCGGTAGATGTTTATGTCCCGGATTCAAGCGGATGTGAAATAACTACTCACACTGCATTATCTTCAAAAGATTTTAGAAACTTCCATAAAATAAATTCCAATCTTTACCGTACAAACAATTTTGAAAAATCAAAAAAGAAAATTTATATATACGTACATTCGGGAATTTCTTCAATTAAAGTGGTTAGATATTCGGTCGGCTGGTAGCTATCCCTTTTAAGAATTAAGCGAATCATTTTTTATAATGATTCGCTTTTTTTTACAAAGGGTGAAAAGATAATATTCTATTTGTTTAGAATAAATTCTTAACAACGACTTATTTTTTCTTTCGTGATTTTAATCTTCCTTTTACCGAACTAGGCTTCCAGAGATGCTTCTCCATATCTACAAAACCATCAGAAGTGAACTTTACTCCTTCCGATTTTAATAAATCTTCCATTATATCCGCATCTCCGAAATGCAGCCTTCCTGTTAGAGCGCCGAATCTGTTTACAACTCTATGACACGGAAGACCGGTTTCTTTAGCACCGTTTAAAGCCCAGCCAACTGTACGCGCAGCGGCCCGTGTTCCGCATGCTTCGGCAATATGTCCGTAAGTTGTAACTTTGCCGTAAGGAATTTTTGCAACGATTTTATAAACCTTATCGAAAAAATCTTCATTTTTTTTATGTGTTTTTTTCTTTACCGGCTTTTTCATCTTAAAAATTAATTTTGAGTGAATTTAAGAAGATAAGCTTTGATAAATTTATTAATGTCTCCATCCATTACACTCTGCACATCCGAGGTTTCTTCTTCCGTACGATGATCCTTAACCATATTATAAGGATGAAATACATAAGATCTAATTTGGCTCCCCCACTCTATCTTCATTTTACTTTTTTCAACTTCATCTAATTCGGCTTCCTGCTTTTCTTTTTCTATTTGGTATAGCTTTGATTTTAAAAGCTTCATCGCATTTGTTCTATTCTGCAGTTGCGATCTTTCACTTTGACAAGCAGCTACGGTGCCAGACGGTATGTGAGTAATTCTTACGGCCGTTTCAACTTTGTTAACATTTTGTCCGCCTTTTCCACCTGACCTGAACGTATCAATCCTTAAATCGGCAGGGTTGATATCAATTTCAATTGTATCATCTATTTCAGGAATAACAAACACCGAGGCAAAAGATGTATGTCTTCTTTTATTAGAATCGAACGGTGAAATTCTTACTAAGCGATGAACTCCGTTTTCTGCTTTTAAGTATCCGTATGCGAATTCGCCTTCGACTTCTATTGTAACACTTTTTATTCCGGCGCCGTCGCCGTCTAAAATATCAACAATAGACATTTTAAAATCATTCTGCTCACCCCAACGTAAATACATTCTCATAAGCATCTCAGCCCAATCCTGTGCTTCCGTTCCGCCTGCACCCGAATGAATAGTAAGGATACAATTTAGTGCATCATCTTTTCCGCTTAACATATTTTTAAACTCAACGGCTTCGACGGATTGTTTTAGAGACTCAAGTTCATTTTCAATATCTCCTGAAAAAGATTCATCATCTTCTGCTTGAGCTAACTGTATGAATTCATCAAGATTTTTAGCTTTCTTATCAATATCATTCCATAAATCAACCCATGTTTGCAACGATTTAATTTCCTGAAGTGTTTTTTGAGCCGCTATTTGATCATCCCAGAATGATTGTTCGGTGGTTTTATGCTGTAAGTCTTTTATTTTGGAGTCTTTATTATCGACGTCAAAGATAACCTCTTAGTTTATGAATTCGTTCCTTAAATACACTTAATTGTTTTGCTTCGTCATCATACATAATATAGTTTTCCTTGAATAATATTTATTTCTTTTACCTAATTAAATTTTAATTATGCTTTTATTCATAATCTTTGTCAATCTTTATCTGGATTAAAAGATAGACCATGATTAAGATTAAGAAAATGCTTAAGATGATTTATAAAATTAAACTTAAAAAAATATTATAACTAATGAATATAAAGTTTTTTATACTTCGATTTCCATTCTTAGTAATGCCGCTGCTAGAGTTTTTCCTTGAGCGTCGAGCTTTAATGAAACGGTTCCGCCGCCGCCAAGTGTATTATGCAGCAAAAAGTTTAGAGCCCGCAAATTCGGTAGCTCATATCTTTCAACTTCACCAAGACATATTCCTTCAAAATGCTTTTTAACTTTTTCAACTGTTAAATGTTTCTTTATAATTTCATAACCATTATAATCATAAGCAATTATACCTACATTTGCAGCGTCGCCTTTATCACCGCTTCTTCCGTGGGCAATATCTAATAATCTTATTTTCATTTTACAACTCAATTATTTTTACTTCAGGTTTAACAAGTTTTTTAGGAATCAGTGCAGGCCAGTATGCAACTACTTCACTCGGTTTCGGTCTACCGCCTGCAAATCCGGTCACACTCGGAGGTCCGGTTAAAATCAGCGGGGCAATTTCTTTTCCGAATCTTTCAACTGAAGCGTAATCCTGTGATCGAACAGCTACTCTAAGCATTACTTCATTAATTTTATCTTCATCTATTTTTTCAGAAAGCGGTCCGTGACAAGAATCGTAACCGACAAACTCGGTCCTTATTTCTTCAAAATTTAATTTTAAATTCTCCATCCTTTTTCTAAGAATTTTATCTGCTGCTTTTGCTTTGGTTAATGCCTGCGGCCAGGAATATGTTAAACTTGCAGAAGCCGAATATCCGCTCTCGTAAGAGCACGACACTTTGTAAAACTCAGTGGCTTTTTCACCTTTTATGCTGTTCACTTTTACTCTGTCATTTCCTTCATCTTCAAGTTTAATTGAAGTAAAATCCGCAACGCAGTCCGGAGTGATGTAAGATTTAGGATCACCAATTTCATAGACTAATTGTTCGGCAACAGTTTCAAATGAAACTTTACCGCCAGTGCTGGTATGCTTGGTTACTACAAACTCACCATTGGGATAAGCTTCTGCGATAGGAAATCCAATCTCGGCTAAGTTTGGTACGGATTGCCAATCACCTAAAAAATTACCGCCGGAAGATTGTCCGCCGCATTCTAAAATATGTCCGGCTATTGTTCCGGCTGATAACAAATCAAAATCATTTTCATTCCATCCGAATTCGTAAATCATAGGGGCCAATGTTAATCCGGTGTCGGTAGTGCGTCCGGTAATTATAATATCTGCTCTCTTTTTTAATCCTTCTACAATGGGAAAAGCACCAAAATAAACATTTGCGCTGAGTAATTTATCTTTAACTTTTATAATCGACTCACCGGTATCCATATTATTTAATTCGCAGTCTTTTGAAATTATTTCATCAATCATGTCTTTTATATCATCACCAACTACAACTGCAACTTTAAGCTTTTTTATACCCAGATTTTTTGCAACATCAATGACAGCTTCAGCACACGCTACGGGATTAACACCGCCGCCGTTTGTAATTACTTTAATTTTTTTATCGATACATATGGGTAAAATCCTTTTCATTAAACCGGGAATATCTTTTGCATAACCCAGCCTGGGATTTTTATTTTTCTGCTTCTGCAAAATAGACATTGTTACTTCCGCAAGATAATCCATCACCAGGTAATCAATATCTCCTTTTGTTACTTGATGATACGGGGCATCAATTAAATCTCCCCAAAAGCCCTGACCGGATGCAATTCTAATTTTTTCTTTCATTAAGACCCTCCAACCGGATAATTTTATCCGCAATATTTTGTATATCTTTTTGAGATTCAACATCAAACCAGACGATTCTGTCGTCTGCTCTGAACCAGGTTAACTGTCTTTTTGCATATCGTCTTGTATTTCTTTTTATCAATTTAACGGCTGTTTCAAAATTAATTTCATTATTAAGATAAGAAATAATTTCTTTATACCCCACCGTATTCAAGGAATTTAACTTTTTATCGTATCCTTTTTCCAAGATTAATTTAGTTTCTTCAATTAATCCTTGACCTATCATTTCATCAACTCTATTTTCAATATTTTTATATAGAGTTAATCTGTCCCACCTTAACCCGTACTGTTTAAATTGAAAATTAACTTTTCTTTTATGCTCCGAATGATGGAGACTAATCGGTTTGCCGGTTAAATGATAAACTTCCAGTGCACGTATAATTCTTTTCCAGTTTTGCGGCAACATCTTAGATGCACTTTCCGGATCAACATTTTTTAATTCGGAATAAAGAAATTCGTTTCCATATTCTCGTCTTTTTGAAAGCAGATAATTTCTATATTCTATATCTACGCCTACCGAATTGAATATACCGTCAATTAAAGCTTTAATATATAATCCGGAACCTCCGACAACCAAAGGAGTTATATTATTTATTAAAAGTTCTTGTATAATATTTATAGCTTTATTCTCAAATAGACTTACATTAAAATTTTCATCCGGATTAAGAATATTTATAAAATGATGTTTTAGTTCCTTTAATTGATCAAGAGACGGTTTCGCTGTTCCGATATTTAGATAATTATAAACTTGTCTGCTGTCTGCAGAAATAATTTCGGATTTTATCATTTTTGCCAACTGCAGGCTCAAATACGTTTTTCCCGAACAAGTCGGACCTACAATCACAATTACTTTTGGTTCCAACCTTCCCTGCCTATTAGCGGGACAAAAGAGAATTCAGGAACATCAAGAACTTGAAATTCATTTTTGTCCAACTTAGTAATTATTTTTAGCTTTTGTGAACTTTTATTACCGACAGGTATCACTAGTCGACCTCCGATTGCAAGCTGTTTTTTTAATGAAACCGGAATTGATGGTGATCCGGCGGTTACAATAATTCCGTCAAATGGAGCATATTCTTCCCAGCCGATTGTACCATCTCCGCATTTAACTAGAGCTCTAATACCCAAATTTTCTAATAATTTTTGTGCCTTAACATAAATATCAAAGTTTCTTTCAATGCTGAACACTTTTATTCCCATTTTATCCAATATAGCAGCCTGGTAGCCGGAACCTGTCCCGATTTCCAGTACTTTTGAATTTGGTTTTAAATTTAGCGCTTGAGTCATAAAAGCAACCGTATAAGGCTGGGAAATTGTTTGTCCGTATCCTATCGGTAATGCCACATCTTTATATGCATGATGCCTGATAGCTTTAGGAACAAATTTTTGTCTTTCAACTTCACCAATCGCTTTCAAAACATAAATGTCGTTAATACCTTTTTCGGATAAATTATCTACAAGTTCCTGTCTTTCTCTTTCGTACATTATAATCTTTTTTTTATTTATTTAGTGTATAAAGATATAATAAAAAAATAATATTTATTAATTTTGAAATCTATTTTAAAAACATCGGGAGTGAAAAATGATTGAAATAGTAGGTGGTGCTCTGCTGATTGCAGCCATGAGAATTTGCGACGTTTCATTAGATACAATCCGTGTTATTCTGGTTGTACAGGGCAAAAAATACAATGCAGGTTTGGTAGGATTTTTTGAAGTCTTGATCTGGGTATTTGCAATAAGATTTGTATTTCAACACCTGGATAACATACCTAATCTTTTTGGCTATGCAACCGGTTTTGCTCTTGGAAATATTATCGGAATTACGATAGAACAAAAAATCGGATTCGGATATATCCAATTAAATGTTATTTCCATGCATCATACAGACGAAATAGCCAATACCTTAAGGAAATCAAAATTCGGCGTTACCATTTTACCTGCGGAAGGCGGTTCCGGCGGCGTCTCTGTAATTGTTTTAATTTCTCCTAGAAAGCAGCAAAAGAATGTTATAAGACTGGTTGAATCGATTGATAAAAAAGCATTTATAACAATACAAGGTTCAATTCCATACCGTGGTTTTATTCAAATGACTCGGAGATAGATGTATAACTATTTTGAAGTGATTTAGTAAAAAAATTTACTAATTTAAGGTGATAATTGATTATTTTCATTTCATTTAGATACAATTGTTTAAGAAGGACAAAACATAGGTCTTATTATTTCGCCAGATTTAAGTTTGCGCTTTTATTGGTATTGTATCGCGAATTCTATGTATTTGATTCAAGTTTATTCTGATTATTTTTTACTCTATAATAGAATCCTTTATCGTTTTCAATTCCGTCAGGAGCACTTAAAACCAAAACAAAAATACCCAATAAAAACAAAACCGATATGACTATAAATAGTATAAATACATTTAACATTTATTTCCGGATTAATATTTAAATTGTTAAGTTTTTTATCAAATCAAAATCATTGTTCAATATTAATTTTATAAATTTATTTATAACTGTTTTATTTTTATAGCTTTAAAGATAATTACTTAACAATGTTTATGCCGCCTAATAAATTCCTTGAAATTTTGCTGATTTGCTAGGTTATTTTAGCTTGCAAGTAATAATTACTTATTTCAATATGAAATATTATAATAAGTGTAATATTTTTTTACAATAAAATAACAATACTTAATATTCTAAATTATATTGGATCTGTTTAGGAAAAAGTAGGATTTAATTGAAAAATAAGAAATAGAAGCCTGTTTATTAGTAGGTAGGATAGGAATAGATGATTTTTAGAGGCGCCGGTCGGATTCGAACCGACGAATAAAGGTTTTGCAGACCTTC